>NZ_JBHVCP010000031.1:0-93904 GCF_042803315.1 Streptomyces sp. NPDC057424 | reverse complement strand
TTCCGGCCGGCACGCCGAGAGCACGCACCGGACGCCGCTCCTTGACGGGCAAACGATGCCTGCCGCGGCACTAGTCGAGGACCCTGACCGGGTCCCCGACCCGGATCGTGCCCCGGGACAGCGGCACCAGGTTCTGCCCGAAGACCAGCTTGCCGCCGATCCGGCGGTGCCGCCCCAGGCTGGACAGGGGCTCGCGGCCGCGCTCGCCGGTGTCCTGGTCGGTGGTGGTCACCACGCACCGGCCGCAGGGCTTGGCCACGCGGAAGAGCACCTCCCCTACGGCGAGACGCGACCAGTCGTCCTCGGCCCAGGCGGGGGTACCCGCGACGACCACGTTCGGCCGGAAGCGGTTCATGGAGAGCGGGCCCTCGCCGGCGCACTCCCCCTGCGCGATCAGGGAGTTGAGGGCGTCGAGCGAGGCCGTGGTGGTGAGCAGGAGCGGAAAACCGTCGGCGAAGGAGACGGTCTCACCGGGTTGTGCGTACTCAGGGGCGAGGGGTCGGCGCGTGGCCGGGGCGTCCATGTGCACCAGGCGCGCATCGATGCCGAGGTAGGTGCTGAACCAGGCGTGCGCGGCCTCGTCCTCGGCCGGGACCGCCTCGACCTTGTCGCGGAAGATCTCCACCGGCACGGTGGCGAAGGGCCGGGGGACCGGCACGGACAACGGCGCCATGCCGGGCGCGGACAGACGGACGCCGCCACCGGGCTGAAGCTCGGCGGCGGCGAGCGCGAGGCGCGGCTGCAGGCGTTGCGTGACGACCTTTCCCCCGTCGTCGATCAGCACCCAGCGCCGGTCTCCGGCCAGCCCCCAGGGCTCCACGGCGGCCTCCCGGGGCGCCAGGCCCCGGACCGCCTTGACCGGATGGACATGAATCGAGTGCAGGTGAGCGTTCCCCATGGGGCCATCGTGCCAGCCGGCACCGACAGCCCCCGGAGGCCGGCTCAGTACCCGCGGTACTGCTGGTTGTTGTACGGGTCCTGGTAGGGAGCCGGGGCCGGCCGGGGAGCCGCGGGGCGCATCGCCTCGTAGCCCGCGGGGGCCACGGGACGCGGCTGCTGCGGCTGGGGGCCGGGGTAGCCGCGCGGAGCGGTGGCCTGCTGCGGGATGTACGCCGCGGGCGCCTGCTGCAGCGGGGCGGGCTGCTGCTGGGTCTGCGGATAGCCGTAGGCGGGCTGGGAGGGAGCTGCCGGCAGGGCGGGCAGCGCCGAAGGGAGGGCGGGCAGGTTGCCGCCCGGCATGTCGTACTGAGCGGGGACCCGGATCGGGGCGATCTGCGGGGTGCCCCGCTCGGCGACGAGCCTGTCGTAGATCGGGGTGTCCGGGAAGGAGGCGGAGTAGTAGCCGCCGCCATAGGTGGAGCGGGGGGAGGTCATGGCACATAAGTTAAGCCCACGATGTGCTGGTTGGGGAGACCGATAAGAGGGTTGTTTTCCGTGTCCGCAGTGACCCGGGATCCCTAATGCGAGCGAACTTGGCAAAAAGGGGCACCGAACGGGGGCTTGATCGTGTAAAAGCCGAGTTCCGGGCCGGTTACCAGGGGTTGGCCGCCGGTCTCCGTGCGGTCGCGCATGGGACTTCGCCGCGGCAAGGAATAGGTTGTGCGCACGAACTCGACGGACGGCCGGGACAAGCCTGGCGCGGTGCCACGCAATGGGGGCGGACATGCAAATGCTGAAAGGTTCAAATACCCCGGTGCCCACCGCGGCGTTGCGGGTGGAATTGGGGTGGCGGGCCGGAGCGGGCGTGCCGGACGCCGACGCCTCCGCTTTGCTGCTGGTCAGCGGAAAGGTCCGCTCGGACGCGGACTTCGTCTTCTACAACCAGCCCGCGCACTCCTCCGGCGCGATCCGGCACGAGGGCAAGCGCACCGCCGACGGCCGGGTGACCGACGCGCTCCTCGTCGACCTCGCGCGCGTGGAACCCGCGATCGAGACGGTCGTCCTCGCCGCCTCCTCCGACGGCGGCTCGTTCGGGCAGGTCCCCGGCCTGTACATCGAGGTCCAGGACGCCGCCCAGGGCACGCCGGTGGCCCGCTTCGACAACCCGGGCGCCACCACTGAAACCGCTTTCGTGCTGGGTGAGTTCTACCGCCGCCAGGGCGCCTGGAAGTTCCGCGCCGTCGGCCAGGGCTACAGCAGCGGCCTCGAAGGGCTGGCCACGGACTACGGCATCACGGTGGACGAGCCGCAGCAGGCGCCCCCGGCCCCGGCCAGGAGTTCGGCGCCCCCGGCCGCCACGCACACGCCCCCGCCGACGCCGCAGCCCACGGTTCCGCCCCCGCCCCCGCCCGCCGCGCCGCCCGCGCCCGTCCGCCTCACCAAGGTGACGCTCACCAAGGCGGCCCCTTCCGTATCCCTCACGAAGCAGGGCGGCACCTCCGGCGCGCTGCACGTGAACCTCAACTGGGAGGTGCGCAAACAGTTCTCGGGGGGGAGCAGCAAGTTCGGGCGCCCGACCGCGATGCACTCCGACCTCGACCTCGACCTGTGCGCGCTCTACGAACTCAACGACGGCAGCAAGGGCGTCGTACAGGCCCTCGGCAACAGCTTCGGAGCGCTGCACCAGCCTCCGTACATCCACCTCGACGGCGACGACCGCACCGGAGCCGTGTCGACGGGTGAGAACCTCACCGTCAACCTCGACCACAAGAACGCCTTCCGCCGCATCCTCGTCTTCGTCACCATCTACCAAGGCGCCCGCTCCTTCGCCGACCTGCACGCCTCGGTCACGCTCCAGCCGCAGTACGGGGCGCCGATCGAGTTCTCCCTCGACGAGTGCACGGTCCCCTCGCTCGTGTGCGCGCTCGCCCTGATCACCAACACCGGCGGCGATCTGATCGTCCAGCGGGAGGCGCGCTACCTGGTGCCCGAGCGCGGGGTGAGCCCGCAGCGAACTGTCGACCACGCCTACGGGTGGGGCATGAACTGGACCCCCGGCCGGAAGTGACCGCGCCGGGCGGCCGTCAGCCCTCGTCGGGCACGGCGTCCGGGCGGGCGTAGGTGCGGCCCTTCCAGGCCGCACCCCGCCCCCGGTAGTGCTGCACCGCCGAATCGACCGTCATGAGGAGGTACAGGAACGCGGTGAACGGCAGCAGGGGAGCGAGCCACAGCGGCTGCCGGTAGTAGCGCAGCATCGGGACGTACGTCCCCGCCATGACGAGCCACGCGAGACCGCCGATGACCGCCGCCGGCGCACGGTCGGCGGCAAGGCCGGCCAGGACCGCCAGGGGCGGGACCAGATACACCAGCACCAGCCCGGCGGCCGTCCCGGCCAGCAGCAGGGGACTGTGCCGCAGCTGGGCGTACGCACTGCGCGACACCATGCGCCACAGATCGTGCAGCCGCGGATACGGCCGCACGCTGTCCACCCGCTCGGCGAGCCCCAGCCAGACGCGGCCGCCGCCGCGCTTCACGGCCCGGGCGAGCGCCACGTCGTCGATCACGGCGTGCCGGATCGCGTCCGGGATCCGCACCCGCTCGGCGGCCTGCACCCGCAGCAGGACACAGCCCCCGGCCGCGGCCGCCGTCCGGCCCTTCCCGGCGATCCGGCGGAAGGGGTAGAGCTGCGCGAAGAAGTAGACGAAGGCCGGTACGACGAGCCGTTCCCAGACGCTCTCCACCCGCAGCCGGGCCATCTGGGAGACGACGTCGAACCCGCCGCAACGGGCCGCCGCCACCAGCTCCCGCAGGCTGTCCGGGGCGTGCGCGATGTCGGCGTCCGTCAGGAGGAGGTACTCGGGGCCTCGCGCGCGTGCCAGCCCGATGCCGTGACGCACCGCCCACAGCTTGCCCGTCCAGCCCGTCGGCGGCTCGCCCGGAGAGTCCACGGTCAGCGGCAGCCCGCCGTGCCGGAGTGCCAGCTCACGCGCCAGATCGCCGGTACCGTCCGAACTGCCGTCGTCGACGAGGAAGACCTCCGCCCGTCCCGGATAGTCCTGAGCGAGCAGCGACGGCAGCGCGGCGGGCAGCACGGCAGCCTCGTCGCGGGCGGGGACGACGACGCACACGGACGGCCACGCCTCCGGCTCCGCGTGCGCGGGCAGACGCACATCGGTGCGCCAGAAGAAGCCCTGACAGAGCAGCAGCCACAGCCAGGCGAGGAGTGATCCGGCGGCAGTCCACACAACGGCGCTCACGCGCGCAGTCTGCCCCACCGGCCCGGCCCGAGACGGCTCATCGTCTATCGTGATCGGGTGAAGATCGCGCTCATGGACTCCGGAATCGGTCTGCTGGCGGCCACCGCCGCGATGCGGCGGCTGCGCCCCGACGCCGATCTCGTGCTCTCCCTGGACCCCGACGGCATGCCGTGGGGGCCGCGCACGCCGCAGGACCTGACCGGGCGTGCCCTGGCCGTCGCCGAAGCGGCCGCCGCGCGCCGCCCCGAGGCCCTGATCGTCGGCTGCAACACCGCGACCGTGCACGCCCTCACCGCCCTGCGCGCCCGCCTCGAACCGGGACTGCCGGTCATCGGCACCGTCCCGGCGATCAAGCCGGCCGCGGCCGGCGGCGGGCACCTCGCCATCTGGGCCACCCCGGCCACCACCGGCAGCCCCTACCAGCGGAACCTGATCCGGGACTTCGCCGGCGGCGTGCCCGTCACCGAGGTGCCGTGCTGGGGCCTCGCCGAGGCGGTGGAACACGCGGACGAGACGGCGATCGACGCGGCCGTGTCCGCGGCCGCCGCCCTCACCCCGAACGACGTGACCACCGTCGTCCTCGGCTGCACCCACTACGAGCTGGTCGCCGAGCGCATCCGGACCGCCGTCCAGCGCCCCGGCCGCCCGCCCCTCGTGCTGCACGGCTCCGCGGGGGCCGTGGCCGCCCAGGCCCTGCGCCGGCTCGGCGAGCAGCCCGATCCGGGAGCGCCACCGCACGGCACGCTGACCGTACTGCTCAGCGGACGGGAGGGCGCGCTGCCCGCCCCCGCCCTGGCATACGCCGAAGGGCGTCTGCTGCAGGCGGTCACGCCCGCCGGCTGACCCGCACCGGTCACGGAGGGTCGTCGGCGAGCCGGATCGGCGCGATGCCCGCCCGGCGCAGTCACCCTCCGCCACGAGGTACCAGCGGAGCGAAACCTGAGTACCCTCATAGACATGAGGGACCACCGCCATGGCGAGAACGCCCCCAGCCCGCACACGGACGTCTGGACCGGCCGTGCCACCAACCGGGTGCAGTGGCTGCTGGCGCTGGCGGGCGCGGCCTGCATGGCGCTCGGCATCGAGCTGGCCGTCGACTCGGCATGGACGGCCGGCATCGCCCCGCTGGTCATGGCCGTCGTCGGGTGCATCGCCGCCGGGCTGCTGGTCCTCTTCGGAACGCTCGCCTTCGTGCACGTCGCCCTGCGGGTCGACGAGGACCACCTGGAGGTGCGCTGCGGCCACATCGGCGTGCCCCGCCGCCGTATCCCGCTCACCCACGTGGCCGGCGCCACGTACCTCTCCCACGTCACGCCCCGCCAATGGGGCGGCTGGGGCTACCGATGGCGGCCCGAGAAGGGCACCGCGGTCGTCGTACGACGCGGTGAGGGCGTCGAGCTGGAGCTGTCGGACGGGCACACCTTCACGATCACCGTGGACGACGCGGAGGCGGCCGTACGGGTGATCGAGGCACGGCTGCGGCCCACCAAGCCGGGCGCTCCCGCGCGCTGAGTCGCCGGGCACGCGTCACCGGCTGTGATCACCCGTACTGATCACGGACTGTGATCACCGAACCGCGCCGCGGCCGGCGTCAGGGACGGGGACGCCGACCGGTCACCACGCAGAAGCGCGTCCCGCTCCCCGCGCCTGCGGAGTACGGCTCGGCGGTTCGAGGGGGCGCGCGGTGGCCGTGCCGGCCAGCAGGCCCGCCCCCACCGACACCGCCGTGAAGCTCAGCGCGTTGCCGATCGCGGCGATGGCGGCGACCGCCGTCAGGGCCGCGCCGGCGGTGAGCACCACCGGGGTCGGGCGCGGGCCGCGCCACAGCGCGTACAGGACCCAGCCGAACGCCGCCGCCAGCAGGACCACGCCCACGATCCCCTGCTCCGCCGCCTGCTGCAGGGGCGCCGAGTGAGGCTTGCCGTCGGACAGCAGTGATTCGGCGGACGTCGCGCTCAGCTCCCCGAAGCGGCCCGGGCCGGTCCCCAGCGCGGCGTCGTCGCCCAGGAGATGCCATGCGTCCTGCCACAGCTGCACGCGGTGCGGTGTCAGCCGCCCCTCCAGAGCGGCCACGAACCCGCCGGGTACGGCCCGCGCGGCGATCGCCCAGGTCAGACCGGTCACCGAAGCGGTGACCGCCGCCAGTACGGCCAACCCGGCGCCGCGGTGACGGGTGCGGCCGGCGGCCAGCGAGCACACCAGCACCGCGAGACAGGTCACGAAGCCGCTCGTCGAGCCGAGCACGGCCGCCAGCACCGCGGTGCCCGCGGCCAGCAGGCGCAGGGCGAACCGAACGGCCGGAACCGGTGCGGCCCAGGCCGCACAGCACGCGGCACCGGCCGACAGCGTCAGGACGGCGGCGGTGGCCCCGGCATGCCCCAGGGGCGCGGCGATCTGCGGGCCCGGGGCGAGGTGCGGAACGACCACCGGCAGCGCGATGCCGGCCAGCGCTGCGGCGAAGGGCGCGCCGACCGGCAGCAGCGCCCCGCTGATCCGCCCGGCGGCGTAACCGGCGGCCACGGCCAGCACCGCCAGGAGAACCCCCTCGGGCCTGCCGTCGTGCGCGGCCGCCGTGACCAGGGACCATGCGGCGCAGGCGCCCAGCACCACGACACCCGCCGCGTCAGAAACGATTCGTCTTTCGCCGTCCGCGTCCGACCCGGACGCGGACGTCATCCCACTGGAACCCACCCCGCCCGCCCCCCGGCGCACCCTTGCCCCCGACTTGTGAAGACCCCGGCCGCACGGGCCGCCACGGGCCGTACGACTGAGGCTTGGACACCGTAACGGCTGGTGGACGGTTTGTGGATGTGTCGTGACGAAATGAATAGGGAGTCTGCGACCCCTACCGCGCTGTCGGCGTCAAGGTCATGCGCCTTACACTCCGGGAGTGACCGTCACCGCAACCTCCGTCGGCGAGTCGGACCAGCTGGAGCCGCGGACCGCGCCCGGGGCGCGGACGTGGGCCCGGCGGCTCGCACGTCTCGTTCCGGCCGCCGCAGCCGCGCTCTCCGGCCTGCTCCTCTATGTCTCCTTCCCGCCCCGCACGCTGTGGTGGCTGGCCCTGCCGGCCTTCGCCGTCTTCGGCTGGGTCCTGCGCGGCCGGGGCTGGAAGGCGGCACTCGGCTACGGCTACCTCTTCGGCCTCGGCTTCCTGCTGCCGCTGCTGGTGTGGACCGGAGTGGAGGTGGGACCGGGGCCCTGGCTCGCCCTGGTGGCGATCGAGGCGCTCTTCGTCGCCCTGGTCGGTGTGGGGGTCGCGGCCGTGTCGAGGCTGCCCGGCTGGCCGGTGTGGGCGGCCGCCGTGTGGATCGCAGGCGAGGCGGCACGCGCGCGTGCGCCCTTCAACGGCTTCCCCTGGGGAAAGGTCGCCTTCGGCCAGGCGGACGGTGTGTTCCTGCCGCTCGCCGCGGTGGGCGGCACCCCGCTGCTCGGCTTCGCCGTGGTCCTGTGCGGCTTCGGACTGTACGAGATCGTGCGTCTCGGCCTGGAGCGGCGGGCCACCGGGGTCGTGCGGCGCGCGGCGGCAGCCGTCGCCGTGTTGAGCATGGGCATCCCGGTCCTGGGGGCGTTCGCCGCCCGGGCGCTGGTCAGCGACAAGGCCGAGGACGGCAGCGTGACCGTCGCGGTGATCCAGGGCAACGTGCCGCGCGCCGGCCTCGACTTCAACTCCCAGCGGCGGGCCGTGCTCGACTACCACGCGCGCGAGACGGAACGTCTGGCCGCCGAGGTCAAGGCGGGCAAGGTCGCGCGGCCCGACGTCGTGCTGTGGCCGGAGAACTCCTCCGACATCGACCCCTTCGCCAACCCCGACGCCCGCGCCGTCATCGACGCGGCGGTCAGGTCCATCGGCGTGCCCCTCTCGGTCGGCGGCGTCGTCGAGCGGGACGGCAAGCTGTACAACGAGCAGATCCTGTGGGACCCGGCGAAGGGCCCCCTCGACACCTACGACAAACGCCAGATCCAGCCGTTCGGCGAGTACCTGCCGCTGCGCTCGCTCATCGGCGCGATCAACGAGAACTGGACGGCGATGGTCCGCCAGGACTTCAGCCGGGGCACCGAGCCGGGCGTGTTCACCATGGACGGCGCCAAGGTAGGCCTCGTCACCTGCTATGAGGCCGCCTTCGACTGGACCGTGCGCTCGGAGGTGACCGACGGTGCCCAGATGATCTCCGTGCCCAGCAACAACGCCACCTTCGACCGCAGCGAGATGACCTACCAGCAGCTCGCCATGTCCCGCGTTCGCGCGGTCGAGCACAGCCGGACGGTGACGGTACCGGTGACCAGCGGAGTGAGCGCGATCATCATGCCGGACGGCAGGATCACACAGCGGACCGGCATGTTCGTGGCCGACTCCCTGGTGCAGAAGGTGCCGCTGCGGTCCTCGCAGACCCCCGCCACACGGCTCGGCGTCCTGCCGGAGATCGCCCTCGTGCTGGTCGCGGCCGGCGGACTCGGCTGGGCCGTCGGCGCCGGACTGCGCGGGCGACGAACCGGTGACGTGTAGCCGTACGCCCGTCGCACGCCGCCTGAATCGCGCCGGGGTGCCCGAAGCGGCCCATTAGGGTCGACGGCATGGCTACTCCCGACTTCATCCGCACGCTCCGTGCCTCGGCCGGTCATCAGCTGCTCTGGCTCCCCGGGGTCACCGCCCTCGTCTTCGACGACGAGGGCAGAGTGCTGCTCAACCGCCGGGCCGACACGCGCAAGTGGTCCGTGCTCGGTGGCATCCCGGACCCGGGGGAGCAGCCCGCGGCCTGCGCGGTGCGGGAGGTCCACGAGGAGACGGCCGTGCGTTGCGTCGCCGAACGGGTCGTCCTCGTCCAGGCCCTGGAGCCCGTCACGTACGAGAACGGTGACACCTGCCAGTACATGGACATCACCTTCCGCTGCCGGGCCGTCGGCGGCGAGGCGCGGGTCAACGACGACGAGTCGCTGGACGTGGCCTGGTTCGACGTCGACGCGCTGCCCGAGCTGAACGAGTTCGGCACGTTCCGGATCAAGCAGGCCCTGTCGGACGCCCCCACATGGTTCGACCCCACTGCCGTCGGCTGAACTATGGGGTGTGACCACATGGGGTGGGGCATGGGCGCTGCCTAGGGTCGAACCATGACCGCGTCCCGTGCCCTTCCGGCCCCCCACGCCTCCCCGCTCGACCTGGGCGGCCGCACCGCGCTCGTCACCGGCGCCGCCGGCGGCATCGGCCGTGCCTGCGCGCTGCGGCTCGCGGCCGCCGGGGCCAAGGTCAGAGCCGTCGACCGGGACGCCGCGGGCCTGGAGGCCCTGGCCGGCCACGGGCGCGGCCTCGCCGGCACGGTGGAGCCGCACGTCCTCGACCTCACCGACCTGGACGCCGCCGAACTCGCCGCCGCGGGCACCGACGTCCTCGTCAACAACGCCGGGCTCCAACTGGTCAGTCCCATCGAGGAGTTCCCGCCCGAGGTGTTCCACACGGTGCTCACCGTGATGCTGGAGGCACCGTTCCGGCTCATCCGCGGGGCCCTGCCTCACATGTACGGGCAGGGGTGGGGCCGCGTGGTGAACGTGTCGTCCGTCCACGGGCTGCGTGCCTCGGCCTGCAAGTCGGCCTACGTAGCCGCCAAGCACGGTCTGGAGGGGCTGTCCAAGACCACCGCCCTCGAAGGCGCACCCCACGGTGTCACCTCGAACTGTGTGAACCCCGCCTATGTGCGCACCCCACTGGTCGAGCAGCAGCTCGCCGACCAGGCCCAGGCGCACGGCATCCCCGAAGAGCGCGTCCTGTCCGAGGTGCTGCTGCAGGACAGCGCCGTCAAACGGCTGATCGAACCGGAGGAGGTCGCCGAGGCGGTGGCGTACCTGTGCAGCCCACAGGCGTCCTTCGTGACCGGTGCCTCGCTCGTGCTCGACGGTGGCTGGACCGCCCACTGAGCAGCCGGTCCCGTCGGCCGGGGAAGTTGTCCACAGGGCTGACGGGACGGGCCGGTCATGGTGAATCCTGTGAGCATGTCCAGCGATCACGTGCAGTCCGCCGAAACGCCGTTCCTCGAGCTCCTGGCCAGGGGCGCGTCGGCCGACGCCTACGAGCAGCCGGAGCTGCTCGCGCGTGCCGAAGGGCGCCCGGCGGAGTGGATCGCCGCGCTCCGGCAGGCCAAGCCGCTCGCCCTGCGCGTACGCGCCGAGCTGGAGGGACGACGCCGGCGCGAGGCCGAGCTGTCCGCACTGTTCGAGACCGCCCACGACCTCGCCGGGCTGCGTGACCTCGACGCCGTACTCCAGGCGATCGTGCAGCGCGCCCGCTCGCTGTTGGGCACGGACGTCGCCTACCTCAGCCTGCACGACACGGAGCGCGGCGACACCTACATGCGGGTCACCGAGGGCTCGGTCGCGGCCCGGTTCCAGCAGCTGCGGCTCGGCATGGGGGAGGGGCTCGGCGGCCTGGTCGCCCAGACCGCGCGTCCCTATGTCACCGACGACTACTTCAAGGACGACCGCTTCCAGCACACCCTCACCATCGACGCGGGCGTGCGGGACGAGGGTCTGGTGGCCATCCTCGGCGTGCCGCTGACCCTCGGGCACCACGTCATCGGCGTGCTGTTCGCCGCGGACCGCCGCGCCCGGGTCTTCGAGCGGGAGCAGATCGCCCTGCTCGGCTCCTTCGCCGCCCTCGCCGCGGCCGCCATCGACACCGCCAACCTGCTCGCCGAGACCCGGTCGGCCCTCGCCGGCCTGGAGCGGGCCAACGAGATCATCCGGGACCGCAGCGGCGTCATCGAGCGCGCCTCCGACGTGCACGACCGGCTCGCCGAACTCGTCCTGCGCGGCGGCGGGGTGCACGACGTGGCCGCCGCGGTATCCGAGATCCTCGACGGCACGGTCGAGTTCGCCGAGGCCGCCGCCGCACCCGCCGGGGCCCTGGAGAAGTCCGGCGCGCAGGGCCACGCGGTGCTGCACGAGGACGACTGGATCGCCGCCGTCGCCGCCGGCGGTGAACTGCTCGGCGCGCTCGTACTGCGGGGGCAACCGGGACTCGACCCCGTCGACCAGCGCACCCTGGAGCGTGCCGCCATGGTCACCTCCCTGCTGCTCCTGGCTCGCAGATCCGCCGCCGAGGCCGAACAGCGGGTGCGCGGTGAGCTGCTGGACGACCTGCTGGACGCCCGTGACCGCGACCCGCGCCTGCTGCGGGAGCGCGCGGCCCGGCTCCACGCCGACCTCGACGCCCTCCACGTCGTGCTGGCCGCGCGGCTGGAGGGCGGCTCGGCCGACGCCGACCAGGAGGCGGACGCCCGCAGACGCCTGGCAGCGGCGGCGTCCCACCTGGCTGCGATCCGGCACGGCCTGGCCGCCGCGCGCGACGGCGGCGCCGTCCTGCTGCTGCCCCTCGGCCCCGGCGACATCGCCACCGACGTCGCCCGCAGTGCCGCCCGGCACCTCGGCACAGCGATCCACGCACCGGTCACCGTCGGCGCTTCCGCACCCGCCGAGGACCTCGCCACCCGCGCCGAGACCGTGGCCACGGCCTATGCGGAGGCCCGCCGCTGCCTCGAGGCCCTGCGTGTCCTCGGCCGCCCCGGGGACGGGGCCGCCGCCGAGGACTTCGGCTTCCTGGGACTGCTCCTGGCAGGCGACCGGGACATCCCGGGTTTCGTCGACCGCACCATCGGCCAGGTCGTCGCCTACGACCGGCGACGCGGCACGGAACTGCTGCGCACCCTCGACGCGTACTTCGCCTGCGGCATGAGCCCCGCCCGCACCAAGGACGAACTGCACGTCCACGTGAACACGGTCGCCCAGCGTCTGGAGCGCGTCGGCCGTCTCCTCGGCGACGACTGGCAGAGCCCCGCCCGGGTTTTGGAGATACAACTCGCGCTGCGCCTGCACCACTTGTCGGCGCCGCCACAGCGCTGACCCCCGTACGGTACGGACGTACGGGGGCCGGAGGCCGGGCTCCTGGCGGGTCAGACGGTGCGGGCGTCCTGCGCGGCGGCCGCCCGGTCCGCTGTGGAACCGGTGGGACGAGCGACGTCGGCCAGGTCCCGGTGGCGGGTTTCCTTGGCCGCCGCCACCGCGACGACGGTGAGCACTGCGGCGGCGATGACGTACAGCGCGATCGGAGTGGAGCTGCCAAAGGTCTGGAGCTGGGACCACTGCTCCAACGCTCTCGGGCTCGCGCCGGGCTGCCCCGAACCGGCCCTTGACCAGTTCGCGCTGCCCTTCGACCACCAGGACGACAGCGGTGCCCTGCCCGACTCCGTCACCCACTCCGAGGTCCTGTACAACTTCGTCAAACCGCCCATCCACGGCTGGGCGTTCGGCCACCTGCGCCGCCGACTGCCCACCCGTCCCAGCCAGGGGGAGCTGTCCGAGGCATACGGCCGACTGGAGCGCTGGACGCACTTCTGGCTCACCGCACGGCGCGCACCCGGCGCCGCCCTGCCGGCCTCCTGGACCTGATGCCCATCGCCCTGGGCGAGCTCCTGCCCGGGGACGTCAGCAGCGCGCTGGCCGACCACATCAAGGCCCATCTGACCCCGTACGGCCTTGCCACCGAACTGACCGCGTCACCGCACTACCTCGCCGACGGCCACTGGCGCGGCCCCATCTGGGCACGCGCCACCGTCCTCGTCGAGGACGGCCTGCGCCGCGCCGCCTCAGCCTTCGAGGGGTTCGTAGTCGAACCAGTCGAAGTGGACGGTGCCTGCAGTGGCGTACATGCCGATGACCCGGCCGGTGAAGTCGCCGGCGACCTCGGTCGACAGATAGCGGCCGTCGAGGGCCGCGAACCCGGTGGACGTGCCGTCGGGTTGTTCGATGCCGAGGGAGACGACGTCGGGTCCGGTGCACGGTCCGTGCGGGGGCGGTGGGTCCGTGATGGTGATGTCCAGTACGTTGCCGATCTGCCGCCAGTGCACCAGGTCACGGCTGTGGAAGAGGGGTAGCCGGGGAAGTACTCGAAGCTGGAGCAGGCGAGGTAGTAGTGGTCGCCGACACGGCAGATGCTCGGGTCGGGGTGGAGCCCCGGGGAGCACGGGGTTGGCGGCGCGGGCGGGCTGGTTCTGGGCGGGCACCCTTGGTCGTCCTTTCGTCGGGTGAGTGGCAGGGCGGAGCTCAGGGAGCGTCCGGCTCCGTGCGGGTGATGCGGAGCAGGGCCGCGGACGGCACGGTGGGCAGGGTCACGGTGAGGTCGGCCGTGTCCGGTTCCCAGGCGCCGACGGTGGTCCACCAGCCGCCGTTGTCGCCGTCGTACCAGCCGGCGTCGATCACGACGTACTTGGCGCCCGCGTCGGCCGCCGCGTCGATGTGCGGCAGCAGTTTCTCGGTCGTGGGGTCGCCCATCAGGCAGTTCATGTAGTCGTTGAAGATGACGGGCAGACGCTGGTGGTCGGTGTGCGGGCGGCGCTGGGCGCGGCGGTAGCGGGTCAGCGCGGCGAACGCGGCGTCGGGGCCGCCGTCGGAGCTGAAGGACAGGGCGGCGGGTATAGCGCTGTGGGTCCGGTGGCGCAGACGCCCGCCGAGATCGGTGGCCACGAGGCGGTGGCCCGACCAGCCACGGCCGTGACCTGTGGCCGTCACCTCCACCAGGGGAAGGGATGCACCGGGGAGTCTCTGCGGTTCGCCGGGCAGTCCGAGGTCCGTGAGGCGCGGCCTGCCGTCGTGCGCGGTGGAGAAGGACCTCCTCGCCGCGGGCCGTACCTTCGAGGTGATTCGGACCGACTTCGCCGATCCCGAGGCCGTACGGGCCGTGTTCCGGCCACCGAACACCCGGACGAAAATTGGGAGTTGGTACCACAAGTCAACCTCAACGGGCAGTTCGCGCTGACGCGGGCGGTCGGCTCGGCCATGGTGGCCCGCGGCCATGGCAAGGTCATCTTCACGGCGTCGCTGCTCAGTTTCCAGGGTGGCATCACGGTCCCCGGCCACACCGCCGCCAAGCACGGCGTCGCCGGGTTGACCAAGGCGCTCGCCAACGAGTGGGCCCCGCACGGCGTGAACGTCAACGCCATCGCACCCGGCTACATCGCCACCGACAACACCCAGGCGCTGCAGGACGACCCGGTGCGCAGCAAGGCGATCCTGGACCGGATCCCGGCCGGCCGTTGGGGCGATGCCGACGACCTGGCGGGTGCCACGGTGTTCCTCGCCTCGGACGCCGCCGCCTGCCTCCAGGGAGTCGTCCTGCCCGTCGACGGCGGATGGCTCGGCCGATGAGCGGCACCGGCCTGGCCTCCGTGCTGGCCGGAGCCCGTGTGCTGCCGGTACTGACGGTGCGGCGCGTCTCGACCGCCGCCCGCTGGCCGCCGCGCTTGCGGCGGGTGGTGCCCGGTGCGCCGAGGTCACGTTCCGCACACCGGACGCCGAGCTGGTGCTCAAGGAGATGGCCGCCCACGGTGGTCTGGCCGTCGGCGCAGGCACGGTCCTCACACCCGAGCAGGCGGAGCGGGCCGTGGCGGCCGGGGCTCGTTTCGTGGTCTCGCCCGGCTTCGACGAGGAGGTCGTCGCGAAGTGCCGCGATCTGGGGGTGCCCGTGGTGCCCGGCATCGCCACCGAGTTGATGCGTGCCCTGCAGGCGGGCCTCGACACCGTCAAGCTCTTTCCCGCCGAGCCGCTCGGCGGTGTGCGGACGCTGCGAGCGCTCGCCGCTCCCTTTCCCGGGATGAGCTTCGTGCCGACCGGCGGGGTCGGCGCTTCCGGCGTGGCGGCCTACCTCGCCCACTCGGCGGTCCTTGCCGTCGGCGGCAGCTGGATGGCCACCCCCGACCACCTTCGGCGCGGCGACTACGAGGAGATCCGCCGTCTCCACCGCCGAGGCGGTGGAGAGGAGCATGACGTGATCGACGTGGTGGCCCTCGGCGAGGTGATGCTGCGCCTCGACCCGGGCGAGGGACGGATGAAGTACGACTACCAGGAAGCCCCGCCGGCCCTGGTCGCCCGTGCCCGGGCGATCGCCGAGGTCTGCGAGGCGCACGGGACCACCCTGCCCGCCGCCGCGATCGCCTTCCCGCGCACGCAACCCAGTATCATCAACGCCACCCTCGGCATGCGAACCCCGGAACCGGTCGACGGAACGTGAAACTCCAAGATCAGCGCGTCCCTGTCGGTCTCTGGCACGATCTCCGCGCTCAGGGGCTGATCAGGGCTGACGTGCTCGCGGAGCACGGTGGGGGGAGGGATGCGCGGTGTCTCTGACGGACAAGGCCATCGACCAGATCCGAGAGCTGATCCGGACCGGTGCCCTGCCGCCGGGCTCGAAGCTCCCACCGGAGCCGGACCTGGCGGCCCAGCTGGGCCTGTCCCGCAATCTCGCCCGGGAAGCGGTCAAGGCACTGGCCGTCGCGCGGGTTCTGGAAGTCCGGCGCGGCGACGGCACCTATGTGACCAGCCTCCAGCCGAGCCTGCTCCTGGAGGGGCTCGGCGGCGCGGTGGAACTGCTGCAGGGCGACTCGGCCGCCCTTCAGGACCTCATGGAGGTACGGCGGCTCCTCGAACCGGTCGCCACGGCGCTTGCCGCCACCCGGATCTCCGATGAACAGTTGGCCGACGTGAAGCGGCACTTGGACGCCATGCGCGAGGCCCGCGACGACGTCGAACAGCTCAACGCACACGATGCCGCCTTCCACCGGGCCGTCGTGTCGGCCACGGGCAACGAAAGCCTCCTCACCCTCCTCGAAGGGATCTCTGGCCGTACCCTGCGCGCCCGCATCTGGCGCGGTCTGGTCGACGACAAGGCCGCGGGCCGCACGCTCGCCGAGCACGAGGCGATCTTCAACGCCCTGTCCACCCGCGACGCCCTTCTCAGCCAGGCCGCCGCACTGCTGCACGTGAGCAGCACCGAGCAGTCGCTGAGGGAACACCTGCGCTCGGGCGAACCCCTTCTCTTCGGGGCGACAGTGCGGAAGTGACGGGCGGGCGCCGCCCGTGTGGAAGAAGTCGACGTCGGCCTGGTGGGCTTCCAGCGGGCCGGCGAAGAGCTTGTGCAGGTCCTACCACGGCATCCAGGCACCACCGAGCTCCGGCGAACCGACGCCGCGCTCAGCCCAATCTCAGCACGGCGGACGGCACGCAGTACCAAGCAGTACCGACCCCGGCGCGAAGATCCACCAGTCGGTGACCTAACCCCACTCGCTCGGAAGGCAGTTGGTGCCGCGGACGTCGTAATAGCCGGGGTAGCGCCAGCTCAACGGCGAGTAGTACAGACCCACCCGCAACGCGGCCTCGTGCACGGTCATGACGTACTGACTGATGAAGTCACGTCGCAGGGGCGCCTGTCCGCTGTGCCAGGCGTTGGGGTGCGGGGACGGCCACAGCGCGAACCCATCGTGGTGACGGGCCGTGAGTACCGTGTACTTGGCGCCCATGTCCTTGGCCAGCTGTGCGCAGTCGGCCGGTTTGCAGGCACTCGCCGTGAACTGCTCGACGTGGCGTCGGTGCCGTACTTCCGGTAGTTCTCCGGGGCGATGGCCGCGTTCTCCACCTGCCACTCGCCCCTGGCCGGGCCGGAGTAGGCCCCCAGTGGATGAAATTAACATGGGATATCTTGCCCACAGTAACCGTTGACGAGGGCATGCCGGGTGCCTGCTGTCCGGTTGTTCTTGGTGTCCGGCATCACCATCTGCGTGTTGCCGGAGGCCCGCCGGGCATCTTGCCCGGCGGGGGGACATGCTGTCGGGGCAGTCCGTCCCAGCCGACCGACAAGGTGGGCTCGACGGGTTTCCCGTCGGTCGCGGGTGCCCTCAGGCCATGGCCAGGACGGCGGAGACCAGCGCTCGCATGCAGACCCCTTCGGCTTCCTCGTCCGGCACTGAGAGGTGCTGCATCGTCAGTCCGTCGAAACCCGCGAGGAAGAACCTCGCGATCACCTCGGCGGGCTGGGCGAGTTGGTGGCCGGTGCGTTCGGTGGCCGCACTGATCAGCTTCGTCGTCACGGCCGAGACGTCGCGGTGGTGGCTGTGCAGAGCCTCCTGGAGATGGGGTGCGCGCAGGGCGAACATCGACAGCTCCGTGAGGAGCTGGTAGGACGCGGGCTGTTCGAGCACGGTGCGCCACAGGGCCTCGGCGAGCGTGGCGATCGTGTCCTCGAAGCTCGCGGCCGTGGGTGCGGCCTGCTCCACCTGGGCGACCAGGTCCTGGGTGAGCTGCTCCATGACGGCCCGGTACAGCTCTTCCTTCGTGCCGAAGGTGTAGTGCACGGTCGCCTGGGCCACACCGAGCTCTGCGGCGATGGCGCGGGTGCTGCCGGCGGCGACGCCCTCCCTGGCCATCAGCTCGATGGCCGCCTTGATCAGTTGAGGGCGGCGCTCCGCCGCGGATACATGAGCCATGACGGCATCCTATGCGACTCAGTCTGGCGAACAGGTCGCTCGACAAGATCCGATTCCGGGCCCTGGACCGGCCGGACGTTTCAGTGTCTCCGATGGTTCCGTCAATCGACTGTGTCGGTCAACACGATCGATCGACATTGTCGAGTGACAATGTCGCCTGTACGGTTCTGGCCAGCGACAGCCTGCGCCGAACGAAAGGCAAGTTCATGACTCACGAGACCCTGCGCGGCATCACCGAGCCGATCCCGCAGCGCCCCGCCCTGCCCCTGGTCGGCCACGCCTTCGACATCCCGGGTGGCGCCGACGGCCTGCTCTACGTGATGAAGGAGGCCAAGGAGCTGGGGCCGCTGTTCAAGCTCCGTATCTTCGGCAACGAGATCAACTTCGCCTCCGACCTGGACCTGGTCACCGAGCTGGCGGACGAGAGCCGGTTCCGCAAGAACGTGCACCCCGACCTCGTGATCCTTCGCGAGATCGGCGGCGACGGGCTCTTCACCGCGTTCAACGACGAGCCCAACTGGCGCAAGGCGCACGACGTCCTGATGCCGGCCTTCTCGCTCGGCGCGATGCGCGGCTACCACGCGACGATGCTCAAGGTCGCCCGGGAGCTCATCGGGAAGTGGGACCGGGCGGCCGGGACGGAGCCCGTGGACGTGGCCGGTGACATGACGCGGCTGACGTTCGACACGATCGGTCTGTGCGGCTTCGGATACGACTTCGAGTCCTTTGGCCGTGAGGAGCCGCACCCCTTCGTCGCCGCCCTGTCACGAGCGCTCGCCTTCGCCCAGGACAAAGGGGAGTCCATCCCGGGCGCGGAGCTGTTCAAGTGGAAGCAGGCCGAGCAGTTCCGCGCCGACGTGACCCTGATGAAGGACCTGGTCGACGACGTGATCCGAGAGCGCCGGGCGTCCGGAGACCAGAGCACCGACGACCTGCTCGGGCGCATGCTGCACACCCGTGACGCGGTGACGGGCGAGCCCCTGGACGACATCAACATCCGCTACCAGGCGATCACGTTCCTCATCGCCGGCCACGAGACCACCAGCGGTGCTCTGTCCTTCGCCCTCTACTACCTGACCAAGCACCCCGAGGTCCTCGCCCGCGCCCAGGCCGAGGTCGACGCGCTGTGGGGTGACACCGACGCCCCGGAGCCCGAGTACGGGGACATCGGGAAGCTGACGTACATCCGCCAGGTGCTCAACGAAGGCCTGCGGCTGTGGCCGACGGCCCCCGCGTACGCTGTGGAGCCGCTGGAGGACACCGTCATCGGCGGCAAGTACGCCGTGCGCAGGGGCGAGTCGATCCAGATCCTCATCCCGCAGCTGCACCGGGACCCCGCCTGGGGCGAGAACGTCGAGCTGTTCGACCCCGACCGGTTCCTGCCCGAGCGGGAGGAGGAGCGGCCGGTCCATCTGTTCAAGCCGTTCGGCAGCGGCGAACGCGCCTGTATCGGCCGCCAGTTCGCGCTGCACGAGGCGACGCTGGTCCTCGCGCTGGTGATCCACCGCTACCGCCTGATCGACCACACCGACTACCAGCTGAAGATCAAGCAGTCGCTCACCCTCAAGCCCGACGAGTTCACGCTGAACCTGGCCCGGCGCACCAGCGGGGAGCGCCGCCTGCCCACCGCCACGACCGTCACCGCGAGCAGCGCTCCCGCCCACGAGGACCGGCCCGCAGCCCGGCGCGCCACCGGCACCGCGCTGACCCTCCTGCACGGCTCAAACCTGGGCACCTGTGCGGGCATCACACGCGACCTGGCGGCGGACGGCGACGAGCACGGCTTCGCCCCGTCCATCGCGCCCCTCGACGACACCGTGGGCAAACTCTCCGCGGGTGACGGACCGGTGGTGATCGTGGCCGCCTCCTACAACGGCAGGCCCACCGACGACGCCACGGAATTCGTCGCATGGCTGGAGGGCCTGGAGCCCGGCGCGCTCGACGGCCTCCAGTACGCCGTACTCGGCGTCGGAGACCGCAACTGGGCCGCCACCTACCAGCGGATCCCCGCCTTCATCGACGAGCGGCTCACGGCCGCGGGCGCCACCTCACTGCTGGAGCGCGGCGCCGCGGACGCCGCCGGAGACTTCGTCGGCACGGTGGACCGGTGGACCGGCGACCTGTGGACCGCTCTGCTGGAGCGGTACGGAGCCGCGGCAGCAGCGCAGGAGGCTGAGCCGGCCGCCGACCAGGAGGCGGGACTGTACGAGTTGGAGGACGCGACCGAATCGGTCATCGGCGGTCTCGCGGCACGGCACGGCGTACAGCCGATGGAGGTGCTCGACGCGTACGAACTGGTCGACATGGACAACGGGTTGGGCCGCTCCAAGCGATTCCTGAGACTGCGGCTGCCGCAGGGCGTCACCTACCGCACCGGCGACCACCTGGCCGTACTGCCGAGCAACCCGGACGCCCTCGTGCGCCGGGTGGCCGACCGCTTCGGCCTTGACCTGGACCGCACCGTGCGACTGCGCGCCCGTCGCCGTACCCGCAACGCCCTGCCCGTCGACCGGCCGCTGACCGTGCGCCGCCTGCTGACCGACTTCGTGGAACTGCAGGATGCCGCCACCCAGGAGCAGGTCGCCGTGCTCGCCGAGCACACCGCCTGCCCGCCCGAGAAGCGGCCCCTGGCCGAACTCGCGACGGCGGACCCGGAGACCTTCCGCGAGCGGGTGACCGCCGCCGGACACAGCGTCCTGGACCTGCTGGAGCGCTACCGCGCCTGCGAGCTGCCCTTCGAACGCTTCCTGGAACTGCTGCCCGTCCTTCGCCCGCGCCACTACTCGATCTCCTCGTCCGCCGAAGCGGCACCCGGTGAGGTCGACCTGATGGTGTCGCTGCTCACCGCGCCCCACCGTGGCGGCGAGGGCACGTTCCACGGCATCGCCTCGCACTACCTCCAGACCGTCAACGCCGGCGACATCCTCCAGGCCAGGGTGCTGCCGTGCAACGAGTCCTTCCGCCTGCCGCAGGACGAGTCAGTGCCGGTGATCCTGGTCAGCGCGGGCACTGGTCTGGCGCCCTTCCGCGGCGCGGTCCTCGACCGCCACCACACCCGGTCGACGGGAACGCTGCTGTGCTACTTCGGCTGCGACCACCCCGATGTCGACTATCTCCACCGTGCGGAATTCGAGGTGGCCGAGGCAGCCGGATCCGTCAGCATGCGGCCCACCTTCTCCTGCGCCCCCGAGGACGGTGTCCGCTTCGTCCAGGACCGCATCGCGAAGGAGAGCGACGAGGTCTGGGCGGTACTGGAGGCCGGCGGACGCGTCTACACCTGCGGAGACGGCCGCCGTATGGCCCCGGCGGTGCGGGAGGCGTTCATGGCGATCTACCGCGACCGCACGGGCGCGGACGACGACGAGGCCGCCGCCTGGCTGGCCGCCCTGACCGAGTCCGGCCACTACGTGGAAGACGTCTGGGCCGGCTGACCGCCCTCCCCCCCCCGAACTCTCACCTCGAAACGCGGCTCGCGCCCCCTGACTCGTGAGGCTCTCATGCTTGTTGCACACTCGGCGCTCCGCCGAGGAACGGTGGTAGTCCCCCACTCCTCGCAGAGGAGCGGCCGGTGAACGCGCGAAGCGCCTCCGCCCTGACCTTGGGTGTGGCGGTGGCGCTCATCGCCGGGGTCACCCTCGGCAACGGCGGGGCGAACGTGATGCCCGTGTTCGTCGACGACTTCGCGTCACGCTTCGGGTTGTCGGACTCCGGCGCCGGGCTCGTGGCCGCGACCCAGCTGATGGCGACGGCGGTGGTGACGCTCTTGCTGGCCAAGCGGGCAGCGCGGCCGGGGCGGGTGCGGATGACCCGGCTCGGGCTCGCCCTCTCCGGCGCCGGCTTCGTGGGAGCTGCGGCGGCCACCGATCCGGTGACCTTGGTCCTGGCCAACCTGGTCCTCGGCGCGGGGCTCGGCGCGGTCTACGCGGCGGCCACGGCGGCGCTCGCCGCCACCGACGACGCCGACAAGGCGTCCGCGGTCACCATCTCCGGCGTGGTCGGTGTGACGGCGCTGCTGATCATGGGCGTCCCCGCGGCCAATCACGACCTGGGGGAGGGGACCGGCTTCCTGCTCATGGCGTTGTGCTGTCTCGTGGCCTGGCCACTGGTACGCCGACTCCCGGACGGTCCCGCGACGCCGGGCGCCGCCTCCACCCGTACGGGAGTGCCAACCAAGGCCAAGCCGTCGGTGGTTCTGCTCCTCGGAACCGCCCTGCTGTGGACCGTCACCCAGGGCGCGTGGTCGTACGCCTCGGTCCTGGGCCGTCAGCACACCGGGATGTCCCACTCGGCCGTCTCCGCCGTCCTCGCGATCTCCAGCGTGGTGGCGCTCGTCGGCGCGGTGGTGGGTCCGGTGGCCGCGCGGCGCTTCGGGCGCATGCGGTCGATGGCCGTCTTCGTCACGGCGCAGGCCCTCGCGATGTCGGTCCTGGTCATCACCCATGACCCCGTGCTCTTCACCGTCGCGGCCGTCCTCTGGCAGGCCTGCCAACTGGCCGTCCTGGTGCAGATGCTCGCCGCCGCGGCGCTCATCGACCCGACCGGGCGCCTGGTCGCCTCCCTCAGTGGTGCGGGCGCCCTGGGCACCGGCATCGGACCGCTGGCCGTCGGAGCCGTCCTCGACACCGCCGGGGCCGACCTGCTCGGCGTCGTCCTGGCGCTCGGCACCTTCATCGCCTCGCTGCCCCTGCTCCGGATGACGGTGGCCAGTGCAAAGGCATCGGCCGAGCACGGGCTCGCGCCCTCCACCGCCGCCGAGACCGGGTGAGCTCTTCCCGAGATCGAGAGCCCTCACTGGCCGCAAACCTTCTGGTATGGCATGTCGCCGACGTAGCTCCGCCACTGGACCCGCGTCAGTTCAGCGTGTCCCATGCGGGCGCGGACCTCGGCGACCGCTTGCCCCGGATCGATGACGTAGCGCTGCAGCGGGACATGTGCGCCGGCCGCGTACACGGTCGTGCCGTCCGGGCTGAAGGACAGGGAGGCGACCGCATCGCCGGAAACGAGGTCCAAGTCGGTCACCGGCCCCGAGAGCAGGCCGGCCCTGCGGTTGCCCATGACCAGGAGGCGTCCGCCGGGGTGGAGGGCGAGCGCCAGGCAGGTCGAGTCGGCCGGTCCGGTGAGCACGCGAGTGCGGCGGGCGCGGCGATCGGGGTGATGGCGTTCCTGGACGTCGTGCTGCGGGGTGTGACGCTCGGCGTGGTCGTGCTGGTCGGCGGAGCCGCCGCGCTGGTGATGCCGAAGGTCGCCCGCGGAGCAGGACGCTCCCGTGCCGGCTGGCACGCTGCGCGAGAACCTGGTGTTCGCGGCGGCCGGCGGGACGGACGACGACATGCGCGACGTCCTGGCCCGGACGAAGCTCGCCCCCCCTCGTCGAGCGCCTGCCCCACGGCCTGGACGCCCCGGTCGGACACCGCGGCTCCAAGCTGTCGGGCGGCGAGCGGCAGCGCATCCCCATCGCCCGCGCGCTGCTGCACAAGCCCCGGCTGCTGCTGTTGGACGAGGCGACCTCGCAGCTCGACGCCGTCAACGAGCTGGCGCTGCGGGACGTCGTCGCGGAGCTGGCCCGGGAGACCACCGTGCTGGTGGTGGCCCACCGCCTGTCGACGGTGACAGGCGCCGAACGGATCGTCGTCATGGACGCCGGACGAGTACGGGCCGTGGGCACCCACGAGGACCTGGTGGCCCAGGACCGGCTGTACGCGCAACTGTCGGCCACCCAGCTCCTGACCCCCGCGCGATGACCCACCGCACGCCGGGTCGTCCGGTCCTCCAAGCCCCGAGCCTGGCCGGACAACCCCACTCGTCGCCCCCAACGCAAACCAGGACTGCCCGTGCCACCACGGCATTTTGAATCGCGGCCGCCTGGGACGCTTCGTCAAGCTCCCGTCAAGCGGCAAGCCGACGGAACAGCATGAGGGGTCGGTCAGTCCGCGCTGAGGGGAATCCGCAGAAGCACCCGGTAGCCGCCTTCCGTGGTCGAGCCGGTCTCCAGGGTGCCGTGCAGGATGTCGGCCCGTTCTCGCAGGCCGACCAAACCGTGCTGTGATCCGGGGAGGGACAGGGAGGGACGCGTGGGCGGGGTGTTGGTGACGGTCACGCCGACGTGGTCGCCGTCCTGCCACAGCTCGACGCGGGCGGTCGCGCCGGGGGCGTGCTTGCGGACGTTGGTCAGCGCTTCCTGGACCGTGCGGTAGAGGGCCCGTTGGGCGGGTGTGCCCACGGCGTGCGGCAGTTCACCGGACAACTCCACGTGAGTGCCGCTGGATTCCACCAGCTTGTGCAGGTCGGCCAGGGTGGGCTGAGGCGTCAGCTCGGTGGTGTGGCCGCCGGAGGCGCGCAGAAGCGTGACCATGGTGCGCAGCTCGTCGAGCGTGGTGACGCTCAGCGAACGGATCGTACGGGCGGCCTCTTTGGCGTCCGCGTCCTTGGCGGCGACCTGCAGGGCTCCGGCCTGGACGGCGATCAGGCTGACCTGGTGGGAGACCACGTCGTGCATCTCACGGGCCAGCTGGGCGCGTTCGCGGGCGAGCACGGCCTGCGCGTGCAGAGCCCGCTCGTGCTCCCTGGCCTCCCCGATCTCGGCCAGCCGCCGCGCCAAGTCCCGTTGTGCCTGGAGAAGCTGGCCGAAGAGGACCGGGGCCGCGGCGGTCGCCAGGCCGTACACGAAGAAGACCAGTGTCATGGTCCGGTCGACCTCGGCCAGGGGCCACGGAGTACTGCTCGCGACGGCGGACAGGGCGACGCACACCGCGAGGAGACGGCGGTTGCGGGAGCGTTCGGCCAGCGTGAACAGCGCCACGAGCACAGCGACGGCGACATCCTGCATCAGCGCGATGGGCAGGGTGAGCAGAAACACGCCGAGCGGGAACCTGCGCCGGAACGCCAACGCGGCGCAGCCGAGCGCGGCCAGCGCGACGCCGAGGCGCGTGTGGTCCCACATGTTCAGCCATACGTCCACGGCCGCCACCGCCACCAGGACGATGTCGACGACCGGCGCGGGCACCCGCTGCCACCCGGCACGTGCACGGCTCATCGGTCGGCCGCCGATCGCGGGTGCTCGTCGAGCAGTCCTGCCCGCTGCGCCAGCAGCGCGGCCTGCACCCGGCTGGTCACCCGCAGCTTGGTGAGGATCGCGCTGACGTGGTCCTTGACTGTGCCGGCACCGAGGTGGATGCGCGCCCCGATGTCGGCGTTCGACAGCCCCTCCGCCACCAGGACGAGGACGTCGCGCTCACGGGCGGTGAGCAGCCGGACGCGGGCCGCCTCCTCGTCGACGGCGGCCTCGGTGCCGGGGTGGCTGTGCAGCAGGGTCCGCGACGCCTTGGGGGACAGCACCACACCGCCCGCGGCCAGGGTGCGCACCAGGTGGGCCAGCTGCTCCGGCTCGGTGTCCTTGAGCAGGAAACCGGCCGCGCCGCAGTGCAGCGCGGTCAGGATGTACTCGTCGGCGTCGAACGTCGTCAGCATCGCCACCACCGGAGCGTCCGGCATCGTCCGCAGCTCGCGCAGGACGGTGAGCCCGTCGACGTCCGGCATCCGGATGTCCAGCAGCACCACGTCGGGCCGCTCCCGCCGGACGCTCTCCACGGCGTCGCCCCCGCTCGCGGTCGCCACGACCTCGATGTCCTCGGACGCGCCCAGAATGAGCCCCAAGCCTGAGCGCACCAGAGCCTCGTCGTCCACCACCACTACCCGGATCACGCGCGCTCCGCCTCACCTTCGCCCCTACCGCCCGGCCCATGCCGCCTCGACCCTAAAGCCCCGGAGCGTCCCTGCAGCGTCTCGGATGGCAGCTCCAGCCGCACGGCGGGGCAGCACCCCCCGGCCGGCAGGGACACCGCGGCCTCCAGCCGGATAGTCCATGATCGGCCCGGTCTCCAGCCTGAGCGGTACAACACATCGCCCCAGCCCCCACCACCGGGCGCCGAACGCCGGAGACCGGGCTGCCCTGCCGTCAGGCCGTCGCCAAGGTCGTCACGTCGAGGCCTGTCTCTGGCCGCTGCGGTCCCCTTTGTGGCCGCGCAGGTCAGTTCCGGCCGGTCAACCGGTGCATAGGTTCCTCACAACACGTGAGACATCGGGGAAGGAGCGCGCTGGTGAGTGAGAATCAGTACGACACCTGTGTGATCGGTGCGGGACCCGCAGGGCTGGCGGTCGCGAGGGCGCTGGCCGAGCGGGACCTGCCGTACACGCACATCGAGCGCCACACCGGCCCGGGCGGGCTGTGGGACATCGACAACCCGGGCAGCCCGATGTACGAGTCGGCCCACTTCATCTCCAGCAAGACGCTCTCCGGCTTCGGCGGCTGTCCTATGCCGGACCACTTCGCCGACTACCCCCCGCACCGGCAGATCCTGTCCTACCTGACGTCGTTCGCCGAGGCGTACGGACTCCGGGACCGGATCGAGTTCGGCACCGAGGTCCGCAGCGTAGAGAAGAATCCGGACGGCACCTGGACGGTGACCCGGGCCGACGGCCGGGCCGGGACACACCGGCAGGTCGTCGTGTGTACGGGGTCGCAGTGGCACCCCAACGTCCCCGACCTGCCCGGCGAGTTCACCGGCGAGATCCGGCACACGGTCACCTACCGAAGCAGCGCCGAACTGCGGGGGAAGCGGGTACTGGTGGTGGGCGCGGGGAACTCCGGGCTGGACATCGCCTGCGACGCGGCGCGGTCCGCCGACCACGCGGCGATCAGCATGCGCCGTGGTTACTGGTTCATCCCCAAGCACCTGTTCGGCCGGCCCGTGGACACCATCGCCGCCGGTGGCCCCCACCTGCCGATGTGGCTCCAGCAGGGGCTGTTCGGCGGCCTGCTGCGACTCATCAACGGCGACCCGCGCAGACTCGGTCTGCAAAAGCCCGACCACAAGCTGTTCGAGACCCACCCGGCCATCAACTCGCTGCTGATCCACCACCTCCAGCACGGAGACATCACGGCCAGACCCGGCATCGCGCGCACCGAGGGCCGGACCGTCCACTTCACCGACGGCACCAGCGACGACTTCGACCTGATCCTGCTGGCCACGGGATACGTCCACAAAGTCCCCGTCGCGCAGAAGTACTTCGGCGACGAACAGCACCCCGACCTCTACCTGTCCTCCTTCTCCCGCGAGCACGAGGGCCTGTTCGGAGTCGGCTTCGTGGAGACCAACTCCGGGGCCTACCAGCTCTTCGACAGCCAGGCCCAGTTGATCGCCTCCTTCATCCGGGACGCGCGGGCCGGGCTGCCGACGGCCGAGCGGTTCGCCCGCATGATCCGCAGCGACCGGCCGGACCTGTCCGGCGGGCTGAAGTTCGTCGACTCGCCGCGCCACACCGGCTACGTCCACAGCGAAGCCATCGTGAAGTACCTCGGCAAGGTCGCCGAAGGGATGGGCTGGCGTACCGTGGGACTGCCGCCTCGGGCGACGTCCGTGCGACAGGAGGCGGTGGCGCCATGACGTACGACTTCCGTGACCAGGTCATCCTGGTGACAGGCGGCGCCGGAGGCATCGGCAGCGCCCTGTGTCACCGTTTCGCGGCAGGCGGCGCCCGCCTTGTCGCGGTCGACATCGACGAGGTGCGGGCCGGGCGGACCGCCGCCGGTCTGCCCGGGAGCGGGCATGCCGGCCTGGGCTGCGACCTACTGGACCGCGCCGCGGTGGAGCAGATGCTCGACGGTGTCGCGGCCACCCACGGCCGTATCGACGTCCTGGTGAACAACGTGGGCATGACCAGCTCCGAACGGTTCGACGTGCGCAGCGTCGAGAGCATCGAGCGGGAGATCGAGCTCAACCTGGTCTCCCCGCTGGTCACCACCCGGCTCGCCATCCCGCTGCTGCGGAACTCCGGCGATCCCCGGGTGATCACGACCGTGTCCCTCGGCGGGATCTTCCCGCTGGGCGAGACCCCCCTCTACACCGCCTCCAAGTTCGGGCTGCGGGGCGCGATGCTCGCCATCGGGCTGGACCTGCGGGACAAGGGCATCAAGGCCGGTTCGGTGCTGCCGTCGGCGACCGACACGCGGATGCTCCGCCAGGAGGCCGTCGAGGGCGGGAACTCCATGCAGTTCCAGGACGCGCCGCAGCAGCCGTCCGATGTCGTCAGGGCGGTCGTGAGCCTGCTGGACAAGCCCCGCCTGGAATCCTACGTCAGGCGCGGCGAGTCCCGGCTGGTGCGGTGCGCGATGCTGGCGCCGAATCTGCTGCCCCGGCTCTTCCCGCTGTTCCGCAAGCGCGGCGAGCGGGGCATGGCCCGCTATCTGGAGGACCTGCGCCGCAGGGGACTGGCCCGCCAGGTCGGCGGCGGCCGGTGGGAACTGGTGGAGGAAGCATGAGCGGGACGGACATCACGGATACGGAGATCGAGGAGACGCTCGACGTCGTCAATCCCGCGGCGGGTGAGCTGATCACGACCGTGCCGGCGGCGAGCGCGCAGGACGTCGAGCTGGCCGCAGAGCGGGCGCACAAGGTCTTCGTGAGCGGCGTCTGGGCCGGCCGGTCCCCGCGGGAGCGGGCCGCTGTCCTGCTGCGCCTGGCCGACCTCATGGAGTCCCACGCCGGGTTCCTGGCCCGGCTGGACTGCGAGGACGCGGGCAAGCCGATCACGGAGTGCCGTACGGGCGACGTGCCCGGGGCGATCGAGTCGGTGCGCTGGTTCGCGGAGGCGGCCGACAAGGTCTTCGGCCGCGTCGCCCCTACCGGTCACGAGAGCCTGGGCCTGGTGAGCCGGGAACCGGTCGGGGTGGCCGCCGCGATCCTGCCCTGGAACTACCCGCTGGCCATGGCCGCCTGGAAGGTCGGGCCCGCGCTCGCCGCGGGCAACTCCCTGCTGCTCAAGCCCGCCGAGGCCACCCCGCGCTCCACCCTGCACCTGGCCGCTCTGGCGGCCGAGGCCGGCCTGCCGGACGGCGTGCTCACCGTGCTGCCCGGCCACGGCACCGTCACCGGTACGGCGCTCGCCCGCAACCCGCTGGTGCGCGCACTGTCGTTCACCGGATCCACCGCCACCGGACGCCGCATCCTGGCCGACGCGGCGGAGACCAACTTCAAGCGGGTCTCCTTGGAGATGGGCGGCAAGAGCCCCCAGGTCCTGATGGCCGACGCGCTCGAGTACGGCGACGACCTCATCGACAACATGATCGAGGCCGCGTTCCTGACCATGGGGCAGAACTGCACCGCCGGCTCCCGCGTCCTGGTCCACCACAGCATCGCCGAGGAGGTGCTGGACAGGTTCACCGCCGCCGCGAAGTGCCTCACCATCGGGCATCCCGCCGACGCTCGCACCCAGGTGGGGCCGCTCATCAGCCGTGCCGCCTTCGACCGGGTCGCTGCGGCGGTGGACGCGGCCCGCACCGCCGGAGCCCACATCCACACCGGTGGGCTGCCGCACGGTCTGCCGCCGCGCGGTGCCTACTACCCGCCCACCGTTATCAGCCGGGTGCCGGAGGACTGCGACGTCCTCACCAATGAACTGTTCGGCCCTGTCGTCACCGTCCAGACCTTCACCTCGGAGGACGAGGCAGTGCGGTTGGCGAACGCCACCGAGTACGGGCTCGCCGCCTCGGTGTGGACCCGCGACCTCGACGCCGCGCTCCGGCTCGCGCGGGGCATCGAAGCCGGCGTGGTCTCCGTCAACGCCTACAGCGAAGGCGACATCACCACCCCTTTCGGGGGGTGGAAGCAGTCGGGGTTCGGTGGCGCGGAGAAGTCCACCGATGCCTTCGCGCAGTGGACCAGAGAGAAGACCGTCTGGATCCGCACGCGTTGACGGGGTGGCCTGGTGGCCCGGTGATGTGTGGGCACTCGCCCTACTGTTCCGTGGCCTCCTCGCGCAGCCGGGCCGGGGTCACCCCGTGCCAGCGGTGCACCGCCCGCCGCAGTGCCCGTCCGTCGGAGAAACCCGCCTGCCGGGCGATGTCCCGCAGGGTCAGCTCGGGTCGGCGCAGCAGCTGCTCGACCCGCTCGCGGCGCACTCCGTCGACGACCGCCTCGTACGTCGTGCCGCACTCTGCCAGCCGACGGCGCAGCGTGCGCTCGCTGGAGGCATGCCGTCGGGCCTGCTCGACGAAGGACGGCACGTCGGGCAGGCTCTGCGCGATGGAGATCTCCAGCACCTCCAGCAGGTCCTGCTGATCGCGCCTCGACGCCGCCTGCTCCTCCAGGAGCTCCACGACGGTGGTGTAGGTGACCCGGTCGCGGCCCGGCATCGGCCGCCCGGCCCAAACCGTGGGGAACACCAAGCGGTTCGCCGCGCCGCCGAACCGTACCGGGCAGCGGAACAACTCGGTGAACGGCCCGGCGTCGCGTGGGGCCGAGAAAGCGAACTCGACGCTGTGCGGGGCGAATTCCTCGCCCGAACTCAACCGCGTGAGGGCGACGACGCTGGCGAACGCCTCCTCGGCCAGGAAGACCGCGACCGCCGGATCAAGGGCGGGATCGGGCAGTTCGGCCCGCAGTACGTAGCCGGCTCCCTCCTGCCCCGCCGACCAGACCACCATCGCCCCGGACAGGTTCTGGAAGCGCACACCCGTCTCGATGGCCTCCCGCAGCGTGTCGGCGGCCATCTGGGCGAACCCCAGGAGACCCCAGGAGGTCAGGTGCTGCGCGGCACCCACCCGCAGCCCCAGGTGAGCGTCACCGGTGAGCTCCAGCGCACGCCGGATAACGGCACTGCCCTGGCGGTAGGAGACCCGCAGCGCCGCCGAGCGCATCATCGCCTCGTCCAGCCCGACCCGGCTCAGCTCGGGCCGGAGATCAACTCCGTACCCGTCGGTGACCGGGGTGAGGTAACGCAGGATGTTCGGCGGGATGGTCGCCGACGTGCTGCGGCTGGTCCCCGGTGACTGCGCCGGGGCGAGGCTGTCGGGCATGGAGATCCTAGTGGCCGGGCGTTGCTCGCTGCGCACAGAGTAGAAGGGTTCTCTCCCGATCTCGCTCGGACAGAGGGACTCGTGCTCATGAGCCTCGCCAGGCACTCGTCCGGGAGCAGGAACGGCAGCCTGCTTCTCGGTCATTCCGGCTGTCGTCGCATTGGTCGGTGCCGTGCCGGCCCAAGGGCCGACCGAACCATGTGCCGACGGTGGAGCCCGGCGTGAGCGGCTGGACCAGCCAATCCCGGCGAGGGCAGCGGCGCGGTGCTCTCCTGTCGGACAACGATCCGCTCCCGGTGCCGGCCGAGGTCGGTGACGGCCGTATGCGGGCGCATGCTCAGGCAGTGCAGGGCCCGCCGCGCTGTCTTCGCGCCGGCCGTCGGCGTCCGAAGGCACGCGGCACCGCGACATGGGGACCAGCATCGTCCTGCCGGCGCTCCGGGTCACCATCCCGCGCCGGTGATAGCCCGCCGACCGCCCCGCGTGGTCCGGCAGTTGCGTCGACCAGCCCACGCAGGGCCGCACCTGCGTGTGAGGGATGCACTGCTCTCGCTCCACCCGTCGCACCTCGTCGGCTCGGATCAGGAACCGCGCGGGAGGGGCATTGCGGGCGGAGTACGTGGGGGAGTGGAGTGGCCCAGTTCTCCCCTGGCACGAGGCTGTTCACCGAGCGCGCCGCCGAGTACCGCGCCAGGATGGTCCGTGTTCGAGCGGCTGATCCCTCGGCCACCATCGGACCGCGCGCTGGCCCGCACCGGGGCGCGGTCCGTGGTCGTGCCGCCGGGCCTGCCCGAGAACGTCGTCCCCGACGAGCCCTGGTTCCGGCTGGAAGACTCCCGCCGGTGACGGTCGGCGGGTTCGACGGGGCGGGACGCTTTGGGTCACCGCCGCCGCACTGCCGCCATCACCGGGTCCATGGCCCTCGACCACGGACCCGGCCAGGGCGCAGAGTTCAGACCCAGTGCTGTCCTGCTGAATGGCTGTCTCGTTCAGCGGCTTCAGGAGACGGTGAACATCTGGTGGTCGGCGCCGTCGAACGGGCGTTGCTCCAACTGGTCGCCCTGGGCGCTGCCCGCAGTGAGGTAGAGACCGCTGTGGCGGTTGAGGAGCCGGATACGGCCGTTGCCCGCGTCTTCCGCCGGCCACTCGTCGTCGGCGTTCGCGTTGGCTTCGTACGGGTACTGGATGCCTTCGAGCCCGCGCCGAGCATTGCCCGCCCGGACATGCCGAACAGGTCCGAGAAGACGCCGGACAGTTTGATCCGTGCATCCTGGACAGCCTTGTCGACGCGGTGCTTGTGGCGGGTGCGTTCCTGGACGAATACGGTGCGGATGCGGATACGGATGAAACCCCGCAGCTGCCGGACGGACTTGGGCGGGACGAACGAGGCCCGGACCATGCCGCGTTCGGCGAGCTTGGCCACCCGGGCCGCATCCAGCTTGTCGGTCTTCGGGCGCCCTGGGACGTTCTTCAGGTCCCGCGCGTTGACGAGCCAGCAGCCCAGGCCGCGAGCCTCTAGCAGGTAGAAGAACGGGCGCCAGTACGATCCCGTCGCTTCCATGACGACCCTCTCGACGCCCTGGCAGACCAGCCGGTCGGCGAGCTCGAGGATCGCGTTGGTGGTCGAGGCGACGTTCCAGACTGCTGGGTCCGCCGGCCGTCGATGGTGTCGTGCGGGACGCGCAGGCAGACCATCCCGGATGCCTTGGCGATGTCGATCGCCGCGACCCGCGCGACCGTCCCGTCGTCGTGGTCTTCTCTCAACTCCTCCATGAGGTGCCCCCTTGGCCGTGTCACTTCCCGCGGATGTCCCGCGAGTTCGGGAGTCACCTGCCGCTCGTCTGCATGATCAATGTCGATGAGAAGTGATGTCACTCGGCCTTCAGGCGGGGCGGAAGAACTGCCGGCAGCCGGCCGAACAGGCCGGCCTGGCCCGGCCGGGGCCAATGCAGCGGCTGCTGCGCTACGTCCGCTGACACGCTGACGCCGTCCGTGACGGTCTCCCCGGCGTCGCCCGGTGCTGCGCTGTGAGCTCCACACCAACCCGGGTGTGTCCGTCGTGCTCTCAGCGGCGCCGGTGGCAGTCTTGTCCTGACCCGCCCAGCCCTTGCCCCGGGCCGCGCTGGCCCAGGCCCACGCATGTCTCGCCAGTTGCCCACACCCGTGCCCATGGACGGCCGGTGGGCGGCGGGCGGGGCTGGAATCGGTCGGCCAGGAGCACAGCCGAAGCCCGCAAGGGGTTCCCCCTTGCGGGCAGGGCGGGCCGGGATGGGGCGGGAAGCCGAGCCACCCCGACCGGACCTCACCGGATGTACTTGGCGGGCTTGGTGGCGGTGTTGAGCAGATGTTCCAGGGGGCCGCGGCGGAAGAAGCGGGACCAGATCGCGGCGAACACGATCGCCACCAGGATGTACGTGAGCACGGGCACCCAGGACTTCGTGGTGCCGGCGCCGGAAGCGGGCCACGCGGACTGTGCGAGGAAGTGGCCGACGTAGGCGGTCAGGGACATGGTGCCCACGGCGATGACCGGTTTCGCCAGGCGGCGCAGGCGCGGCAGGCGGTCCATCGCCACCGTCGCGCCCACGATCACGAGGATCGCGACACCGACGCAGCCGATGGTGTCGAAGGTGGTGCCGGTGTGCGACACGGCACCCAGCAGGTCCGAGGCCGACAGCTCGGGTCCGCCGGGCCCGCCGGGTCCGCCGGACCCGCTGCCCATGGACCCGGGCCCGGAGCCGCTGCCCATGGACCCCGGCCCGGGGCCGCTGGACGGCCCTCCGCCTCCCCCGAAGCTCAACACCGCGTCCTTGCCCGTCAGCAGCATGGCCAGGCCGTAGGCGCCCACGGTGAGGCCGGCACCGAGCGCGGCCAGGCGCCGCCGGACGGCGGCGGCGGACAGGTCGAGGCGGGCCAGCGCCATGCCGGTGATCACGAACGCCATCCACGTGATGGTCGGGTAGAGGCCCGTGAGCAGCAGATCGAGTACTCCCACGGTGCTGAGCCGTTCCAGCGGGTCGTAGGCGTTGATGCTCTGCTGGACGGAGTCGCTCAGCCACATTTTCAGGACGAACGCCAGCTGCGGCGTGAAGAGCGCGATCCCCGCCGCGATGATCGCCAGCGTCCTGGCGCTCAGTCGCACCAGGAGCAGGGCGAGGAGGAAGTAGACGCCGTAGTAGGCGAGGATGACGATGTCCCCGTACTCCATCGCCAGCACGGTGCCCAGCGCCAGCAGGATCACGGCGCGGATCGCGATGCGGGCCTTCGCCTGCCGGCCCGCCAGTCCGGTCTTCGGCTCACGGCGGCCGGCGATCAGCATCAGCGAGAACCCGGCGAGGGTGGCGAACAGGGCCGACGAGCGCCCCTCGGCCAGGAAGTACACCCAGCTGCCGACGCTGTCCGTGGCTGACTCCATCGGGGCGATGTGCACGATGTACATGCCGAACACCGCCAGCGCGCGGGCCAGATCCAACCCGACCAGGCGTCCCATCGAGGGGCCGCCCGAGACCTGCCCGGCGGAATCGGACGAGGTTCTTGGCCCTGGGGGCGAGTGCTCCTGCGGAGCCGATGTCTCCTGCGGCGGCTTTATCTGTGTCATACGCAGAATCCTTCGGTGCCGTCAGGAGGCGGACCATCCGGCAGGCTTCGGTAACACCCCCGCCGACCGGCCGGGACCACCCCGCCGACCGGCGGAACAGCGCCGCGTCGGCCGGCCCCCGGGCAGCCAACTGCCTTATTTGATGACGGCGTTGGCCACCACGACCGCAAGCCCGAGCAACGCGTCCACTGTGCCGATCTTCAAGGCGGAGCCCCACGTGCGACCGGCAGCGCGGGCAGCGAGCAGGCCCCAGGAGAACAGCAGCACCACGTTCACGGCGAAGGCCACGTACTCGATGCCCGCCGAGGGCCACCACCCCCAGGCCGCACCGAGCAGCAGGAGCAGTGTCGGCGCCGTCGCCACCACCAACGGCCACTCGGACAGCAACAGCCGCACCGTGGCGCGCCCGCCGTGATGGGTCCGGTCGCTGCGCAGGGCGATCAGATGTGCGTAACCGTGCGCCAAGGCCGATGCGACGGCCGTGACCAGGAGCCACTGGGCGCTGCTGAACCGGTCGGCGGGTGCCGTCTCACCCTGTTCCGTCAAGGCGGCCACCATGGAGCTGGCCAGGACCGCCCCGTACACGCCCCCGAACAGCACATGGGGCCGCGCCGCACAGCGGCGCAGAGCACGGACAGGCTGACGCAGGTACAAGCGGGGCATGGCTGGGTGATCCTCGAACGGTACGGATATCGACTGTGGTCCGCAGACTCGGGCGGGCCCACGGACCGATCCCACCGCACGAGAACCGCCGACACCATCCGCCGAGCCTCGCCCACCCGCCCGCCGACAGGCCGGAGTGCTCCCCCCGAGCGGCTGGAACCGGCCTGCCGGGCGGCGGGTGTGCAACAGCGGCCCCACCGTCGCGCGCCGTGCCGGACGTACTGTCGACAGCAGGCGATCACCGTACGAGAACGTGGACGCCCCGCTGCGGGGTGTACGGGCCGCCGAGGCCGAGACGGCCGACGGAACGGACGCTACCCGCGCACCGAGCGCCTGTATCTGTCCGGCGAGGACGCCGACAACCCGGTCGACTGGGACTTCCTGTGCACCAGCGGGCGACGCAGCGGCAGTTGGGGCGGCATCCCGGTTCCGTCCAACTGGGATTCCACGGATACGGCACCTACAACTACGGGTGGAATCTGCGCCCGGAGGAGAAAGGCCGTGGATCAACGGCGAGTCGGCCGGGCCCGTCCACCGCGGCGGCTTCTACCGGTTCCGGCACGAGGTGACCGGAAAGCTGCGTCCGGGGCAGGACGACCTCCTGGAGGTGACCGTCAGCAAGGAGCCCACCCACGACTCCGTCAACCGGGCCGAACGCCTCGGGGACTACTGGAACTTCGGCGGCATCTACCGCCCCGTCCATCTCGAGGCGTTCCCGCTCCAGCACATCGAACGCATCGCCGTCGACGCCTGCGCCGACGGCACGCTGCGGATCGGCGCCCATCTGTCGGGTACCGGTTACGCCGACCGTCTCGTGGCCCGGGTCACCGGCCTCTCCGGGCGCCCGGTCGGCGCCCCGTTCACGGCGTCCGTCGCTCCCGGCGACACGACGGTGACCCTCAGGACCGTTGTGGACTCCCCCCGGCAGTGGACGGCGCAGACCCCGCACCTCTACCGCGTCGACATCGCGCTCTGCGCCGGCGACGGCCGTACCGTCCACCGCGTCGAGGAGAGATTCGGCTTCCGCACCGTCGAGGTGCGCCCCGGCGACGGCGTGTACGGCAACGGCGTCAAGCTCCTCCTCAAAGCCGCCAACCGGCACACCTTCTGGCCCACGTCCGGCCGGGCGACCAGCGCGCGCATCAGCCGCAAGGACATCCTCCTGATGCAGGAGATGAACATGAACGCGGTCCGGATGTCCCACTACCCGCCGGACACGCACTTCCTCGACCTCGCCGACGAACTCGGGCTGTACGTGCTCGACGAACTGGCCGGCTGGCAGAAGTCCTACGCCGAGGAGGCGGGCAGGCCCCTCGTCGCCTCGATGGTCACCCGTGACGTCAACCACCCGTCGATCCTGTTCTGGTGCAACGGCAACGAAGGCGGCTGGAACACCGCCCTCGACGCCGACTACGCCCGCCACGACCCCCAGCGGCGCACCGTGCTCCACCCCTGGGCGAACTTCGGCGGCATCAACACTGACCACTACGAGACATATGACAGCACGCGCCGCATCCTCCAGGAACAGGGCGACGTCTTCATGCCCACCGAGTTCCTCCACGGCCTGTACGACGGCGGCGCCGGCGCGGGGCTCGACGGCTACTGGAAGCTGATGGGCCATGAACGTCTCTCCGCCGGCGGTTTCCTGTGGTCACTGGTCGACGAGGGCATCGTGCGCGACGACCTCGGCGGCACCATCGATGTGGCGGGCAACGCCGCACCCGACGGCATCCTCGGCCCCTTCCGCGAGAAGGAGGCCAGCTTCTACACGATCAAGGACATCTGGCCCCCCGTACAACTCGCCGAACCAGAACGGTTCACCTCCGGCCTGCCGGACGACTTCCACGGGCGGATCGGGCCTCACCAACCACTACGCCTTCACCAACACCAGCACCTGCCGTTTCACTTGGCGGCTCCTGGACTTCCGTACCTGTCGCAACGGCGGGACGGCCACACGGTGCGCGCCCAGGGCACCGCCTCCGCTCCGGACATCGAGCCCGGAGTGCGAGGTGCGCTGCGCCTGCCCCTGCCGTCCGGCTGGCGACGCGCCGACGCCCTGGCGCTCACCGTCACCGTCACCGATGCCGACGGCCGCGAGATCCGCGGCTGGACATGGACCATCGCGTCCGCCGCCGACCAGGCCCTACGGCTGGTACGGACGGGCCCGGGACCAGCCGTACGCGGCTCGCTCGCGGACAGCACGCTCACCCTCGCATCCCGCCACACCACGGTCACGCTCGACGCCACGACGGGCATGCCGGCCGGCGTCACCCACCGAGGGAGGGACTTCGCGCTGTCTCGCGGCCCGCTGCCCACCACCGGAACACCCGACCCAGCCCGCCTGACGCACGGGCCCGACGGCAGCGGCTACACGGTGCAGACCGAGTACTCCGGCGTCCTGCGCCACGTCCGGTGGCATCTGCACCCCAGCGGCTGGCTGCAGTTGGACTATCGCTACCACCTCACCGGCGAGTACGACTTCTTCGGCGTCGGCTTCGACCATCCCGAATCACAGGTGACCGGCGTGACATGGCTCGGCCACGGACCCCACAGAGTGTGGAAGAACCGGCTGCGCGGCGTCGCGACGGACGTCTGGACGAAGCAGCACAACGACACCGCGACCGGTGCCGGCGGCTGGGTGTACCCGGAGTTCAAGGGCTACCACGCGGACGTCCGCTGGGCGTCCCTGCACACCACCGCCGGACGCATCACCATGGTCTCCGAGGACGAGAACCTCCACCTTCGCCTCTTCACCCCCCGGTTCGGACCCGACCCCCGCCACACCGCGCCGCCCTTCCCGAAGGGAGACCTGTCGTTCCTCGACGCCATCCCGGCCATCGGCACCAAGTTCGACGCACCGTCCGCGCTCGGCCCCGGCGGCGGCCCCACCACGGCGACAGGCGACTACGGTCGAACCCTGCACTTCTCGTTCTCCCAGTAGCGCTTCGCCCCCCTCGCCGACGCCACACCATGCGGCCGGGCCCCCTGCCGACCGGCGCTGCACACAGGTGCTCGACCTCACAGCTGGGCTCCCCGTACTGCACTCCGCGTCCGTTGGTGGAGATGTAGACCCGGCCGTACACGCGCGGGTCGCCGGTGATGGCGCTCGACGAGCATTCGCTCCTTGGTGTCGTAGGGCGCGGCCGAGAAGTTGGCGGCGGCCAGCGCGTTCTCGATCGTCTCCTTGGAGGCGCCCTTGCGGACCAGCAACCAGAGGCTGGCGGGGGCGGCGCGTGTGGACGGTGGCCGCGGGTTCGCGCGTACTGGTTTCCGATGTGTTTCATGAGGTTTGCGAGAGGTATTGACACCCGCACGGTCGGCTTCTACCTTTCCTTCACGCGAACCGGTTCGACATCGGATTCGAGCGTCACTCCCACCTCTGCACCTGACCGGCCGCCTTCTCCCCTTGAAAGTAGCGAACCGGTTCGATGAAGGAGTCCCGTGAACATCGGTGAGATTGCCAGGCGGGCCGGTGTCTCGCGGAGCACCGTGTCGTATGCGCTGAGCGGCAAGCGTCCGGTGTCGGACGAGACCCGCGAGAAGATCCAGCGGGTCATCGACGATTTGGGCTACCGGCCCAACGCGAGCGCACGTGCTCTGGCCAACGGCCGGACCAGCACCATCGCTCTGGTCTTCCCGCCGGCCGGCGCTCACTACACCGGCATGCAACTCGATTTCATCGGCAGCGTGGTCGAAGCGGCGGCCGCCTATGACTACGACGTACTGCTCTCCCCGAGCGGCGTGGACAGCGACCGCTCGTTCCAGCGGCTGCTGGGGGAACGGCGGGTCGACGGCGCGATCCTGATGGAGATCAGGCTCCAGGACGACCGGGTCGACCACCTCCTTGCCGAGGGCTTTCCCGCCGTCTGCATCGGCCGCACCTCGCGGCCGGAGAGCGGCTGGTGGGTGGGCCTGGACCACACGGCGCTGGCGGCGGCCTGTGTCCACCACCTCGCGGACCTGGGCCACGACAGGGTCGCCTTCGTCAACCGGCCCGAGCGGCTGCTGCGCGCCGGGTACGAGTCCGCGCACCGGGGGCTGGACGGCTTCACCAAGGCCGCCGCGGAGCGTGGGCTCACCGTCCGCACGTACACCTGTGAGGACGACGCACCGTCGGGTCAGGCCTGCCTGGAGCGGATCCTGTACGACGATCCCGACACCACGGCCCTCGTCACGTTGAACGAGGCCGCGCTCGGAGGTCTCTACCGGGGCCTTGCCCACGCGGGCCGCCACGTGCCGCGCGACTTCTCCGTCACCGGTGTCGTGGCCGCCCGATGGGCCGAGACGGTGACCCCGCAGCTGACGGCGGCCGACGTGCCGGCGGCGCAGATGGGGCACCTGGCCGTCGACCTGCTGGTCGAGCGGCTCGACCACCCTGACGCGCCACCTCGCCACCAACTGCTCGCCCCGCCGATTTCGCTCCGCGCCAGCACCGGGCCCGCAGGCCCCCGCCCTGCGGGGGACACGCGCGGGATCCCAGACGCCGACTCGACCGCCTGACAGGCCGCCCTCCGCATCCCCTGTGGATCAGGGGCCCTGCTCCTCCTCCTTCACCTCCCGTCCCGTCACCGTTCAACCGGCCGCTCCGCGACTCCGCGGCGCTGTTCAGCCTGCCCTGCTCTGCCATCCGTCCACCTCCCCTGGCATGCCCATGCCTGACACACGCGAGGAACGCCCGATGAACAGATCCACCAGACACCGTCTCACCGCCACCGCCATGACCGTCGTCGCCCTCACCACCGTCACCACCGCATGCTCCTCCGGCGATGGCACCACGTCCTCGAAGGCGACAGACGGCGGCAGCTACACCATCTGGGACCCCTACCCGCAGTTCGCCAAGGACTCGGCCTGGGTGAAGCTGCTGGACGGCTGCGGCAGCGAGGCCGGGGTCAAGGTCAAGCGGACGGCCTTCGACACGAGCGACCTGACGAACAAGGCGCTGCTGGCCGCTCAGCAGGACAACTCCCCGGACGTGCTCATCCTCGACAACCCGGTGGTGTCGACGCTCGCCGAGGCGGGTGTGCTCACCACGACCGACGAGAACAAGGTGGACACCTCGAAGGTGGACCCCAACCTGCTCGCGGCCGGTCAGTCGGGAGGGAAGACCTACGGCACGCCCATCGGCGCGAACACCCTCGCCCTGTACTACAACAAGGACGTCCTCAAGGCCGCGGGCGTGGACATCGCCTCGGTGACGGACTGGAAGTCCCTGACTGCGGCGCTGGCGAAGGTCAAGAAGGCGGGGAAGAAGGGCATCACCTTCTCCGCGATCGGCACGGAGGAGGGCAGCTTCCAGTTCCTGCCGTGGTTCTGGGGATCGGGCGCGAAGCTGACCGAACTCGACTCCGCCCAGGGTGTGGCGGCCGTGTCCTTGTGGAGCGACTGGCTGAAGAAGGGCTACGCGCCCAACTCGGTCATCAACAACACCCAGACCACCAGCTGGCAGGAGTTCGCGAGCGGCGACTACGCCTTCGCCGAGAACGGCACCTGGCAGCTCGCCAACGCCGAGAAGGCCGGCTTCGACTACGGAGTCCTGCCCATCCCCGGCGCGGACGGAGGAAACGCCGCTGCCCCGACGGGCGGTGAGTTCGTCACCGTCCCGGTCCAGAGCGACACCGGCCGCTACGCCACCTCGCAGAAGCTGGTCTCGTGCCTGACCAGCACCGAGAACCTGTACGCCACCGACACCACCCTGTCCTACGTGGCCCCCACCAGCGAGGTGCAGGAGAAGCAGGTGGCGGAGAACGCCGAGCTGAAGCCCTGGGTCGAGGCGGTCAAGGCGGCCAGGGGACGCACCAGCGACGACCTGGGCACCAAGTACCCCAAGATCTCGGAGCAGATGTGGAAGGCGGTCCAGTCCGCCCTCAGCGGGTCCAAGTCGCCGAAGGACGCGCTTGCCGCAGCACAGGACGCCGTCAAGTAACCGTCGAGCAACCGCATACGGGGCTCCCTGATGAATCGCACGACACCCCTGCCGGACCGCCGGCCGGTGCGTGACCGGAAGGGGGTGGTGGCCACCGACGCCCCGCCCCCGGCCCACGCCGCCCACTGGCGCCGTCGTCCCACTTCCCAGCAGTGGGCCGCTTGGGCGTTCCTCGCCCCGGTCACCGTCTACCTCGTCCTCTTCTACGCCTATCCGCTCTACCGCAACCTCGACCTGAGCCTGCGCAACTACACCGTCCGCTCCTTCGTCCAGGGCAACGCGCCGTTCACCGGACTGGACAACTATCAGAAGGTCTTCGACGACCCGACCTTCGGTCCGGCACTCATCCACACGGTGGTGTTCACCGTCGTGTGCCTGGTCTTCCAGTACGCCATCGGCCTGGCCCTCGCGGTCTTCTTCCACCAGCACTTCCGGTTGTCGGCGACCTTGCGGGCCCTGTTCCTGGTGCCCTGGCTGCTGCCGCTGATCGTGTCGGCCTCCACCTGGTCGTGGATGCTCAACAGCGACTCCGGTGTCGTCAACGCGGCTGTGCAGGCAGTCGGTATCGGTCCGGTGAACTGGCTGACCTCTCCTGAGTGGTCGCTGACGTCGGTGATCCTCGCGAACATCTGGATCGGCGTCCCCTTCAACCTGGTCGTGCTCTACAGCGGCCTCCAGACCATCCCCCACAGCCTCTACGAAGCGGCCGCCCTCGACGGCGCGAGCGCCTGGCGACGCTTCTGGAGCATCACCTTCCCGCTGCTGCGCCCCGTGTCCGCCATCACCCTGCTGCTGGGCCTGGTCTACACGCTCAAGGTCTTCGACATCATCTGGATCATGACCAAGGGCGGCCCGGCCGACTCGTCCACCACCTTCGCCACCTGGTCCTACCGGCTCGGCTTCGGCAACCTGCTGCCCGCCTTCGGCCCTGGCGCGGCCGTAGGCAACCTGCTCGTCGCCGCGGCCCTGGTCTTCGGTCTGGTGTACCTGAAGGTCCAGCGAAAGCAGTACGCCTCATGACCAGCCTCCAGACCACCCCGGCCACACGCCGCCCGAGACGCGGACGGACCACCTGGTGGAAGACGGCAACGGGCCTGATGTTCACCGCCGTCATGCTCTTCCCGGTCTACTGGATGCTCAACGTGTCCTTCACCCGCGACCAGGACATGCGCAAGTCACCGCCCGACCTCTTCCCCGTCCACGGCACCCTCGACGGCTACCGCGCCGTCCTCGACCAGCAACTGCCCTACCTCGGCACCAGCCTGGTCATCGGTCTGGGCACGGTCGTACTGACCGTGGCGCTTGCGGCGCCCGCCGGCTACGCGCTGGCGAAACTCCGCCCCCGCGGCGGGGGCCTGCTCGGCTTCCTCTTCCTGGTGGCCCAGATGATCCCCGGGATCATCATGGCGATGGGCTTCTACGCCATCTACCTCCAGCTCGGCCTGCTCCAGTCCGTGCCCGGCCTGATCGTCGCCGACTCCACCCTGGCCGTCCCCTTCGCGGTCCTGATCTTCACCGCGTTCATGTCCGGCATCCCCGGCGAACTCCTCCAGGCCGCGCAGATGGATGGAGCCGGGCCCCTGCGCACCTTCCGGTCCGTGGTGCTGCCGATGAGCCGCAACTCGATCGTCACCGTCTCGCTGTTCGCGTTCCTGTGGTCCTGGTCCGACTTCGTCTTCGCCAGCACCCTCGCGAACGGCGGCGCCCACGAGCCGATCACTCTCGGCATCTACCACTACATCGGCAACAACAACCAGGAGTGGAACGCCATCATGGCCACCGCCGTCGTGGCCTCGCTGCCGGCCACGGTGATCCTCGTCCTCGCCCAGCGCTACGTCGCCGCCGGCGTGACGGCCGGAGCCGTCAAGGACTGACCACCTTATGACCACCGACGCCGGTGACCCCTGCTGAAGAAACGAGTACCACTTGATGACCGCCGCCCGATCCGGCCCGGCCTTCTCCGTCCACGACATCCCGTTCAGCACGCACGGATCCTGGTTCGGCATCTCGCCCGTGCTCGCGGAGAAGGCACGTGCCGAAGACCTCCACCTCGTCTCGCACCAGAACGGCATGCACGCCGTCCTGCGCTTCACGCCCCTCGACGCGAGGACGGGAGAGCGCGCGGGGACCCGCGTCGAGGCGACTCCGGGTCTGCTCCGCTGGGCCGGTGAGCAAGGGCACGTCGCCCTGGCCTACGCCTCACCGGACACCGTCCGCCTGCGCGGCGAAGGACTCGGCCTGCGCATCAACGCGGCGGCGGACGCCCTGACCCCCTTCACGGGCACCTACTTCTACCGCGACCCGGTGGACGGGGCGTACGTGTTCACCTCGTACGAGACCGGGCGCCGCTACCGCATCACCGTGCTGTCCGGCACGGTCACCGAGATATCCGGCAGTCAGGCCCTCGGTACCGGCGAACGAGGCGTCACCCTCACCGCGGCCCCCGGCGGAGTCTGGGAATCGGCCGTCGAGGAGCTGGACAGCGCACGCCTGCCCTACACGTCCTCGGAGACGTTCGACGCCGTCGTGGCGACCGCGGAGCAGGCCTTCACCGCCTTCGCCGACGCGGTCGCCCCCTGGCGCTCGACCGGCACCCCGGCCGCCGAACTCGCCGCGTACGTCCTGTGGTCGGCAACCGTCCGTCCGGCGGGCCTGGTCGCCCGGCCCGCGGTGCTGATGTCCAAGCACTGGATGGACAAGGTGTGGAGCTGGGACCACTGCTTCAACGCCCTCGCCCTGGCCCCCGGTGCCCCCGCCCTGGCCTGGGACCAGTTCTCCCTGCCCTTCGACCACCAGGACGAGACCGGCGCTCTTCCCGACTCGGTGACCCACTCCGAGGTCCTCTACAACTTCGTCAAACCGCCCATTCACGGCTGGGCCCTGTCCCACCTGCGCAGACGGCTCCCCGCCCCCCTCAGCCGGATTGAACTCGCCGAGATCTACCGCAGATTGGCACGGTGGACGGACTTCTGGCTCACCGTCCGCCGCGCCCCGGGCGCCGCCCTGCCCCACTACCAGCACGGCAACGACAGCGGCTGGGACAACGCCACCACCTTCGACCCCGAGCGCGTGGTCGTCACCGCCGACCTGGTCGCCTTCCTGGTGCTCCAGCTGCGCGAACTGTCCCTCCTGGCTGCCGAACTGAGCCTTCCCGACGAGGCCCGCCGCTGGTCCCGTACCGCCGAGGCGACCCAGGCCGCAATGCTCGACGAGCTGTGGACGGGAGAGCGGTTCGTGGCCCGTGGTGTCGACTCCGCCGCGACCTGGGGCAGCTCCAGCCTGCTGGACCTGATGCCGATGACACTGGGCGAGCACCTGCCCGAGCACATCCGCAAAACACTGGCCGCCCGGATCGAGACGCACCTGACCGCGTACGGCCTGGCCACCGAACTGCCCACCTCACCCCACTACCTCTCCGACGGCTACTGGCGCGGCCCGATCTGGGCACCCGCCACCGTCCTCATCGAGGACGGCCTGCGCCGCGCCGACCACCACCGCCTCGCCGACGAGATCAGCGCCCGCTTCCGCGCCCTGTGCGAAACCCACGGCTTCGCCGAGAACTTCGACGCCCTCACCGGCACGGGCCTGCGCGACCGCGCCTACACCTGGACCGCCAGCAGCTACCTCCTGCTGGCCGAGGCACACGCACACCGAGACAGCCGCTGACCGGCCGTCTCCCCACAGCCCGGGGACGGTTCCAACCCCGGCCTTCCTCCCCTCTCACGTAGGAGCCGCAGCATGAAATCCCGCCGGACACTTCCCAGCCCCGCGACCCGCACCGGACGCCGAGCGACCTCGTCCGTGGCCGTCCTCCTGGCTGCCCTGGCCGCGACCTTGGTGCCCGCCGGCCCGTCGCAGGCCGCAGACACCAGCGTCACCGTCGATTTCGCGACCACCAAAGGCACCCCCACCTACCGCGCCTCGGGCATGATCTACGGGCTGACCGCCGACGGGTCGCTGCCACAGGACCACTTCTTCAAAGACATCAAGTGGCAGTTCATGCGGGCCGGCGGCGCGCAGCTCAACGGTGGCGGCTACGCCACCAGCCTCGCCGACTACCAGACCCGCTGGCAGGCCACCCTCGCCCAGTACCAGCGCACCGTCGCCCTCGGCGGCACGTTCGTCATGCTGCCGCACGACCTGTGGGGCGCCGACGGCACCACCAGCCAGCCCTTCCCCGGCGACAATGGCGACTGGACGCGGTTCGACAACTTCGTCAACCAGGTCATCTCCGACGTCAAGGCCAACAACATGACGGTGCAGTGGGACCTGTGGAACGAGCCGGACCTGAGCGGCTTCTGGGACCGGCCCCAGAGCCAGTACCTGCAGATGTGGTCGCGGTTCCACGCCGCCGTGCGAGCCAACCTCCCCGGGCAGCTCATCGTCGGCCCCAGCACGGCGAACACGCCCACCTCCTCCAACACCTGGTGGACCACCTACCTGAACCACATCAAGTCCAACAACGTCGCCCCCGACATCTACAGCTGGCACGCCATCCCACACGACCCCGTCCAGGCCGTCAGCAACGCCAACTCGACCCTCGCCGCCGCGGGCCTGACCAACGCCCGCCCTTACCAGATCAACGAGTACGCCGGACGCGAGCAGCAGCACCCCGGTGGCGGCGGCTGGTTCATCAGCCGCCTGGAGCGGGCCGGCGCCGACGGCATGCGCGCCAACTGGGGATGGGGCCCCAACCTGCACGACTACGCGGCCAACCTGCTCACCAAGAACGACTCCGGCCAGTACCTGCCGCTCGGCGAGTGGTTCATGTACCGCTACTACGGCTCCCAGACCGGAAACATCGTCAACCTCACGCCCGGTACGAACACCGACGGGCTGGCGACGAAGGACAACACGGCTCGCAACGCGAAGATCCTGCTGGGCAGCAACGGCAACACCGGCAACGTCACCGTCGGCCTCAACCGCCTCGACACCACCTCGGTGGTGGAGAACAGCCGGGTGCGCGCGATCGTCCAGCGCATACCGAACAACAGCGGCGGCACCGTGACCGGTCCGGTGACGGTCTCCGACCGGACCCTGACCGTGAGCAACAACTCGGCTTCGGTGAGCGTGCCGTGGACGGACGCCGCGGACGGCTACACCGTCACGCTGCTGCCGCCGTCGAACACGACCGTCTCCACGGTCGCGGTGGTACAGCACAGTGGTCAGTGCCTGGACGACACCAATCTCAGCACCGCCGACGGCACGCAGTACCAGCAGTACCACTGCGAGGGCGGCTACCAGCAGATGCTCGACTTCAAGCCCGTCGCCGGACGGGCGAACACCTACACCATCGTCAATGAGCACAGCGGCAAGTGCCTGGACATCTCGGGCGCTTCCACGGCCGACGGTGCCGCCGTCATCCAGTGGACCTGCAGCGGCAGCACGAACCAGATGTTCACCCTCAACCCCGTCACCGCGCTCGGCAACAGCAAGGACTACCAGCTGGCCGCCGTCCACAGCGGCAAGTGCGTCGACGTCAGCGGGATCTCGACCGACCCCGGCGCGAAGATCCACCAGTGGACCTGCGACCCGGCGGCCGACCTGACCTGGAAGAAGAACCAGATCTGGCGCCTGCAGGGCATGAGCTGACCCGCGTTCCTCCCATGGGGTCTCCCCGCACCGGCAGGAGCCCCCATGGGCTGCCGTCTCCCTGTTCCCGGACGGCCGCCGCCTGAGCTTCGCAGGCCGCCTGCCGGCGAAGCTCCCTGTGAACAGCAATCGGGGCGGGTGCCCCTTCCGGTGCCCGCCCCTCCGTCGCTCCCGGGAGAGCCTGCCTCGGCCTGGCAGCACCTCCCGCTGCGGAAGTCGGTGATCCGGGCGGCAGCCGCCACCGAACCGGCTCTGGCGCTCGGCCGCGGCGAGGAAGTGCCGCAGGTGGCTCGCTGCCGCAGCCGGTGCTCACCCACGCCGTGCTGTCAGCCACACTCGCTCGCCTGCAGCCCGGCGCTGGCGCCGACGCCGACCGGTCCGGCGTTCGTGAGCCGGCTCGCTGCCGCCTACCCATAGGCCGCCGGCCTCGCCGCGTTCCTCACCCGACACGCCAGGCGGGCGTCATGAGCGCCGGCCGCCAGGACCGGCTCGTTGAGCACCGCAGACGCCCTGCGTTGAAGCCCTGGTGTCGGCCCCCGCCGGGGCGGGGGTTTCGTGCTGTCCGAGGGTTTGCGGGAGGTGATGACGGCCGGCCGAGGGGCGGATTCGGTTCGCGAAGTGGCGCAGGGGCAGATGGCGTGCGGGGGCGGGCTGTCACGGTCTGGCAAGGGTCGCTCGTCCGCCCGCGGAGCGTGGGCTGAGGAGGAGGGCAGTATTGGGGGTGTGAGCTTGTGGGGCTTTCTCATCCGAGGTGCCACTGCTGGTTGGTGCCGCCGTTGCAGTCCCAGATCTGCGTCTGGGTGCCGTTGGTCTGCGAAAGGCCGGGCACGTCCAGGCACTTGCCGGAACCGATGGCGTGCCGCACCCGCTCTTCTTGAAGCCTCAGGTCGCCCCCCGTCGCACAGCAGCAGTAACTCGACACGGACACCGGCCATGAGGGCGAGCCGGGCCTCACAGAGCCGCCCCCGAGCTACATAAGCGCAAGTCAACGAGCACGTGGCCGCCCAAGCGCCCGTCGCTTCCGAAGCTGAGAGCGCGTGAAGGTCCGTCTCCGTCCCATCGGTACCGGTGGACGCAAGGCATCAACCGCCGACGCTGGTGGCCTTCCCGATCGAGTGAGAAACCGACGAGACCGTCCCGCCCATCGAGTTCACCGCATGGCCTCAGAACGAGAAGACCGAGTGGCTGTCGGTACACCACCTCGGCGGACGCGACCTGCCACGGGAGCGTCCGGCAGGTGACTGCGGCGATGGGCTCGAAGTCCCGGTCCCCGTGCAGGAAGGCAGTCCCCGCAGCTTGGCCTGCTGTCGTGGGACTGCCCTCCGGTCGGCTTCTCCCTGCGCGGTGGCAGGGGTGGCGGGTTACGGGAGCGTGGTCCACTTCTGGTTGTTCTGGCCGTTGCAGGTCCACAGGATGACCGGGGTCCCGTTGGCGGCGGCGGCCCCGTTGACGTCGAGGCACAGCCCGGCGTTGACGTTGCGGATCGACCCGTCGGCCTGCGTGGTCCACTTCTGGTTGTTCTGGCCGTTGCAGGGCCAGATGATGACTGGCGTGCCGTTGGCGGTGCCCTGGTTGGAGGCGTCCAGGCACTTGTCGCCGTAGACGCGGATCTCGCCGCCGGCCCACGTGGTCCACAGCTGGTTGGCGGCGGTGTGGCAGTCCCAGATCAGCGTCTTCGTCCCGGCCGCGGTGGAGGCGCCGTCCACGTCCAGGCAGCGGCCGGAGCCGTTGCCGCGCAGGCGGGCGGTGGTGGCGGCCAGCGGGCTGCCGCCGGTCACCTTGAACACGGCGACACCGTGCGCGGGGACGCTCGCCGAGATCTGGCCGGACGTGCTGGACGTGCCGTCGGTCCACAGGTCGGTGAGGGTGAAGGGCCCGCCGGACAGGCCGACTTGCGCGGCCGTGGCGGTGACGGTGGCAGTGCCCTCTCCGCGGTTGAACAGGCCGACCGCGACCGAGCCATCGGACAGGGGCTTGGCGAACACCTCGGTGCTGCCGTCGTCGCGCACCCGGCGCCCGCCCGCGCCCAGCGAGTCCTGGTTGACCGCGAGCAGACGCGGGTTGCGCAGGATCGCGCTCACGTCGGCGGACATGGTGCGGATGTCGTTGCCGGCCATGAGCGGGGCACTCATCAGCGACCACAGGGCGAAGTGGGAGCGGGACTCGGTCAGTGACAGACCGGGACGGCCGACGACCAGCATGTCGGGGTCGTTCCAGTGGCCCGGACCCGACTGAGCGGCCAGCGGCGCGGTGACGTCCAGGACGTTGCCGACGCCCATCGGGTAGCTGTTGGTGTTGTTGTTCTGCCAGATGTCGAGCAGGTCCTCGGTCGTCCGCCACAGGTCGGCGACCTCGCCCCAGTTGTACCTGTCGCCGGTGGGGGCGTGGAAGCTGTTGGGGTTGATGCTGTAGACGATCGGGCGCCCGGTGGCGCGCAGGGCGTCGCGCATGATGGTGAACTGTGCGATCTGCTCGCCCAGGGTGCCGCTGCCGGAGCACCAGTCGTACTTGAGGTAGTCGACGCCCCATGAGGCGAACGTGTTGGCGTCCTGGGCCTCGTGGCCCTTGCTGCCGGTGGAGCCGGGGTAGGTGCCCACGCCCTGGGCGCACGTCTTCTCGTTGGGCGCCTGGTAGATGCCGAACTTCAGGCCCTTGCTGTGGATGTAGTCGCCGAGCGCCTTCATGCCGCTGGGGAACTTGGTCGGGTTGGCCCGGAGGTTGCCTGCTGCGTCGCGCTGCGGGTCGAACCAGCAGTCGTCGACGACGACGTACTGGTAGCCCGCGTCCTTCATGCCCGAGGACACCATCGCGTCGGCGGCCTCGCGGACCTGTGCCTCGGTGATCCCGCATCCGAAGCTGTTCCAGCTGTTCCAGCCCAGCGGCGGGGTGAGCGCAGGGCTGCCCGGTGCGGCCTCGGCGGTCGTGCCGGCGGAGGCGGTGACGCAGGCGGTGAGCGTCAGCGCGGTGGCCATGAGGAGACGCAGCAGTCGTCTGTGTGGGGGAACCACGGGGGTGTTCCTTCCCGGCCCGCAAAGCGGAAGCCGCTTTGCGGGCCTGATCGGTGAGGTCATGAGCTTGTGATCATGTGCGGGCAGGTCAGCGCTGCAGGGTGAGGACGCCCGGCCGGTACGGCAGTTCGATGTAGTCGATGCCGTCCGAGCTGGGGGACCTGCCCTGGTAGAGGAACTGCAGGTTGCAGGGGTCGATGGTCATGGTCTGGTCGGGGTTGTTGCGGACCAGGTCACCGTGGCTGATGTCGTTGGTCCAGGTCTGGTCGGTGTTGGCCCTGCCCGCGAAGGGACTGCTCTCGCTGCCGGCCTGGAGGGTCCACGGACCGTTCAGGCCGGAGGCGGTGAACGAACGGAAGTAGCGCCCGTTCGCGCCGATCGCCTCAACGATCATGAGGTACTGGTTCTGGCCCTGGACCTTGTATACCTCCGGCGCCTCGAACAGTTTTTCCTTCGTGTCCTTCATGACCGTCGTGTACGACGAGCCGAAGCTGCCCGGGAAGTTCCCGATCGGTATGGTCGACTTGTAGATGCCGCCGTTGTCATCGGCGAAGAACAGGTACATGTTCTGGTCGTCGGCGATCATGGTCGGGTCGATCGGGCCGCCTTCGGGAAGGCTGCCGGTGAACAGCGGCTGCGGGGCGGACCAGCTGTTGGGGTTGGTGGGGTCGCTGGAGGTGCGGTAGGTGAAGGTCCAGGCGGTACCCCACCCGTTTGAGGTCAGCACCCAGATGTTCTTGGGCGCGAAGTAGAACAGTTTGGGCGCCACCGCGGACCCGCTGATCGCGGTCTGGCCGGCCGTTGCCATGTCCGACCAGTTGGTGAAGGGACGGAACGTCATCGCACCCCACGACGATCCGTTGGAGGTGGTCGCGTAGACCAGGCGCTGGCCGTTGTACGTCACGGTGGTGAAGTCCTTCAGCGCGACCCAGCCGTTCGCCGGCTGCGCCAGCGGACCGGTCGACGTCCACCGGTATGTCGACGGAAGGGCACACGAGTCGGGCGTCCCGGTCAGGCCGGTCCACTTCTGGTTGTCGCCGCCGGTGCAGTTCCAGAGCTGCACCGCCGTGCCGTCGGCCGTGGCGCCGCCCGACACATCCAGGCATAGCCCGGACTCCACGGCGGCGACCGTGCCGTCGGCGTTCACCCGCCACTGCTGGTTCGTACCGCCGTTGCAGGACCAGATCACCACCTTGGTCCCGGCCGTGGTGGCGTGGCCCGGGACGTCGAGGCACTTGTTGCCGTAGACGGTCAGCTGGTTGTCGTCCGTCAGCGTCCACTGCTGGTTGGTCCCGCCGTGGCAGTCCCAGATCTGCAGGTTCGTGCCGTCGGTCTGGCTGGCGCCCGGCACATCGAGACACCGGCCGGAGCCGACACCGCGCAAGGTGCCGCTGGTGGCCGCCTGGGCCGGGTTGGCGACGAGCGTCGCCGCGGAGGCGACCAGGGCCGCCAGCACCACAGAAAGATGCCTGCGGCTGAAACCACGTCTGCGCATGGGGGGTCTCATTCCTCGAGTGAGCGGTTCCGTCTGGCCCTGTCAGGGGCTGTCCGGACTGTGATGGGCTACGACCCGGTCTGGATGTTCGTCATATCGAACGAAGGTCGACGTGTCGAGCAAGCGGAAGAGGGGAGAGTGACCACGATCTGCTTCCGGGGCGGATCTCAGTTCCTCACGAGGCGCCACCGGTTGTCGGTGGTGTCATCGTCCGAGTCCTGGACCGCGAACGCGCCGACAGCGGTGGAGTTGTTCGCGATGGCGAGCAGCTTGCCGCTGTGCGCGTTGCGGATCTTGTAGGTCCCGTCTCCCTGGTCGAGCAGCGTCCATCTGTGGTCGGCGGTGCCGGTGTCCGACCACTGCAGGACGGTCGCGCCGTCTGCCGTGGACATGTTCAGGACGCCGAGCACCTTGCCGCTGTGGGCATTGCGGAAGCGGACCGCGTTTCCGTCGGTGATCATTTCCCAGTCGTGGTCGGCGGTGCCGTTGTCCGACCACTGCAGAGCGCGGCCACCGTCGGCCGTGGACATGTTCAGGATGCCCAGCACGAGACCGCTGTCCACGTTGGCGAGACGGACGGTGCCGCTGGTGTTCCAGTAGACGGTGTAGTTGTGGCCGTGCGCATCGTGGAACGGGCCCAGGTTGACGGTGGAGCCGTTGGCGGTGGCGGTGAAGGCGAGCGAACTGTTGCTGGTCCGTGTGATCGAGGACGTGGTCAGCGAGGGGAGGGAACTGAGCGAGGTGTCGCCGTAGTTGCCGGACAGGACCACCGGGCCGTAGGTGATCGCGGTGACGTTCGCGTTGTCGTTGGCCGCTCGCATGATGACCCGCATGGGCAGGCGGACGGTGACCGTGTCGCCGGAGGTCCACGAGCGGCTCAGGGTGGCGTAGCTGCCGGGGGTGGTGGTGATGTTCTGCGCCGTGCCGTTGACGCTGACGGTGGCCCCTGTGGTCCAGCTCGGGATGCGGATGCGCATCGCCCAGGTTCCGCCGACGTTGCCGGTGACCTGCAGGGTCGTCGTGTCGCTGACGGGGTACGACGTGGTCTGGGTGACCGTGACTCCGCGCTCTGACCAGTTGAGCACCGAGGGCACGAACAGGTTCACGATCAGCGTGTTGTCGCTGCGGAAGTAGATGGAGTCCATCAGTCTGGTGTGCATCTCCAGGCCCGTGCCCTGGCAGCACCAGAAGGTGCCGTAGTCGGTACTCCAGGTGCCGCCGCCCCACGCCGGGCCCACACCGCGTCGGCCTCCGGGGTTGAGCGGGGTGAAGTAGGTGACGTGGCCGTGGTTGTCGGCCGGGTTCTGCTGGCCGATCATCTGGTTCAGCCACGCCCGCTCGTAGTAGTCGAACAGCGCGGCCCGGTTCGGGTCCAGCGCGAACAACTCCCGGGTGAGGATGAGCATGTTGAAGGTGTTGCAGCTTTCGCAGGTGTCCTGGTTCAGGTAGCCGGCGATGGCGTTCGGGGCGCGGAAATGCTCCGCCTGACTGTTGCCGCCGATGGCGTAGGTGTGCGTGTTGACGCAGTTGTTCCAGGCGTTGGTGGCGATGTCCCGGTAGCGGGTGGTGCCGGTGGCCTTGTACTCCCGGGCGGCCCCGATCCACTTGGGTACCTGGGTGTTGGCGTGCAGTCCGTTGAGCTGGTCCTGGTTGGACGCCAGCGGGTCGAACACCGCGGCGTGGTCGAAGCGTTGGGCGACAGTGAGCCACCGCGCGTCGCCTGTCTGCTGGTAGAGATCGGTCAGCACGGTGTTCATGCCGCCGAACTCGGTTCCCAGCATGGTCTGCATCTGCTGGCTGCTCAGCCGGCCGGTGCGCCAGTCGACCCATCCCGCCAGGGCAAGCAGCACGTCACGGGCTTGTGTGCTGCCGATGTGGCGCCATACGTCCAGCAGGCCGACGAGGGTCTTGTGGATGGTGTAGTACGGCACGTTGCCGTTGGTCAGAGTCCGCTGCTCCAGAGCGGTGAAGTCGGACTCGGGGTAGCCGGAGAGGTACCCGGCGTTGAGACCGGCGGCGCTGTTGTTGGCCTGGCACTTGGCCAACTCCGCAACCATGTGGGTTGCCTTGTCCCGGCAGGCGGTGTCCCCGGTCACGGCGTACAGCTGTGCCCATGTCGTGAGGAAGTGCCCTTGGACGTGGGTGCGGAAGGGGAAGTCCGGCGCGTCCCAACCACCGGTGGCAGCCGCACCGTTGGTGGACAGCCGGTGGTTGGCGCGGAAGTTGTACAGCAGCCGGTCGACGTCGATGAACCGCAGGTAGTTCTGCGTACGGTTCTGGTTGTCCAGCCACCGGCTCGCGGTGAGCCGGACCTGGCCGAGTGCGAAGGGGTGCGCGGAGACCCCGATGTCGGCCCTCGCAGGAGGAACGGCCGCCGCGTGGGCGGGAGATGCACCGATGAAGGATCCGGTGGCAGAGGCGGCGGCGGTGGCCCCGGCTACTTGCAGCAGGCGCCGTCTGCTGACGGAGGAAGACATCTTGAACCTTTCGGTGAGGGGAGAGCGACTGCATGGTCGTCGGTGCGTTCGCTCGCATGTCCCAGAGTCGGGTGCGGCAGGTCACGGGCTTGTCTGCTGCCGATGTGGCGCCACACGTAGCAGGCCGACGACATCTCAGCGGGAGCCGTTGGTGGCGGTCACCGTCCCGGCCGTCATGCCGGTGCGAATCGATGCGCGTGAGAGTCCTCCGGCACTTGGGGTCTCGGTCCCATCAGCCCTCTCCACTGATACATGGGATGGATTAACGGGCATGAACGTGGCCTCTGTCTAGTCTTGCGGCGCGAAAGGCTTGGTTACCTGCGGGTACGTGTCCGAGCTGCGTCCTGACGCCGAGCGAAACATGGGAGTGCCGGGAGGGAGTGTGAGGAGTGCGAGAGCTGGATAACGTCACCTCGAACTGTCGACGGGGCTCCCGCCCCGCCTGCGCCGCTTCGGATGAAACGCGCGGATACCGACATCAGCCCCTGCCCGCACGGACCATGTGCCCGGGCACTTGAGTCGAACCGAGGAATCCCCTTGTCCTAGACCGTCCGTGACGGCGGCCTGGAACGGCACACCGCCGAAGAGATCCTCCGCATCGAGCCCTGGGGACCGGACTCCGTCCGGGTCCGGGCCTCATCGGGGACCATCGACCCCACCGTCCCGGGCGCGCTGGAGAGCCCATAGCCCTCCCCGCAGGCCGAAGTGCTCGTATCGGACGACGGCTGTGCCCGCCTGCTCAACGGCCGCCTCGCTGTCGAGGCCTCGGCCGACGGTCGGCTGAGGTTCTGCCACGCCGTCTCGGGCCGTGAACTCCTCGCCGACAAGGACCCCACACATCACGCCGGCCCTCGCGTCCACGCGGCGGGCGGCCGCACGGAGTAGCACTTCGAGGCATACGACGGTGAGCGGCTGCACGGCCTCGGGCAGCATCTGCACGGACGCCTGGACCAGAAGGGCTGTGTGATCGACCTCGTCCAGGGCAACACCGTGGCCGCCATCCCCTTCCTGCACTCCTCGCGCGGCTACGGATGCTGTGGAACAACCCCGCCACCGGCCGCGTCGAACTCGGCGCCGACACCACCCGGTGGACCGCCGACGCCGGCGGACGCGTCGACTACTGGGTCACCGCCGGCGACACCCCGGCCCAGATCCTCGATGCCTACACCCTGGTCACCGGACACCCGCCCCTCCTCCCCGAGTGGGCGTCCGGTTTCTGGCAGTCCAAGCTGCGCCACCGCCGCCAGGACGAACCCCTCGCGGTGGCACGGAAGCACAAGGAGCGCGCACTGCCGCTGTCCGTCATCGTCTGCGACTTCTTCCACTGGCCGAAGATGGGCGACTGGCCTTTCGAGGAGAGCGAGTGGCCCGACCCCGCGGCCATGGCCGAGTGTCTTGCCGATCATCCGACCGTTGGACCGGCTGTGAGGGATGGGAAGATATCTGAGGCCGCGTGGGCGGTGATTGAGCCGTTGCTGCCGCCGGTGGGCCGTGCCCGGGGCAGGTGACGGGATCACCGCCAGGTCATGGAGGGCATCGTGTTCAAGTTCCGTACCGGTGTGCCCTGGACGGATCCCGCGGCGGGCTGACCAACAAGATCCACCTGGCCTGCGACGGGCGGGGCCGCCCGCTGACCTTCCTGGTCACGGCCGGCACCCGAGACGACTGCACCCAAGCCGAAGCCGTCATCGACGCGATCCGCGTCGCCCGGCCCGGGCCGGGACGCCCTCGTCGGCGGCCTGAACGGGTCGTGGCCGACAAGGGCTACTCGGCCCGCTCCTTCCGCGCCTACCTGCGCAGACGCGGAATCAACGCGACCATCCCCGAACGCGTCGACCAACACGCGGGCCGGCCGACGCCGCGAACGGCCCTGCGACTTCGACAGGTCCACTACCCCCGCCGCAACGTCGTCGAACGCTGCTTCCACCGCCCCAAGCAGTGGCGCGGCATCGCGACCCGCTACGAGAAACAACACGGCCGGTACCTGGCCGTCCTCACCCTGGCCGGCACACTCATCTGGCCAGACACATGATCGGCAACATACTCCCTGGGGCCCGGCAAAACCCTCCGTGCCTTTTGTGCGCATCAGCTGCCGTCGTCGCCCGACCAGGGGTGAGTCCACCGCTCGTCCACCATCTCGCCGCGGCGGATGAAACGGATGTCCGTGGACAGCCGCATGACTTCGGTCTCGGTGTCGAGGGTGGCATGAACGGTGTACGGCGAGTGGATCGCGACGTCCCCGACGGCGTAATCGGCCCAGAGCCAGCGCCGGCGGAGACGGTGCGCGACCCAGTCGAGATCGTGACTGATCGGCCGGGGATCCTCAGGCCGGTCCGTCACACTGCGCAGCATGGAGATCGCGTCGGGCCCGATCTGGTGCGAACCTTCCAGGTAGATGATCCCGCCGGTCGACAACGGGCAGGGGCCAATAGGGATCCAGCAGGTCACGAATTGGTCCGAGCCGCGGCTGAGGTAGTCGAAGTCGGTGTGCGCGCGGGATGCCCTACGAGTGCCTCGGCTGAAGTGGCGCACGATGCGCCGCGGCAGCAATTCGGCGGGCCCTTGGAGGAGGATTTCGGAGAGCGCCGAGAGGGGTGAGTTCCTCGTGAAACGGTCGAAGACCTCCGACCGGACGAAGGCGTGGGCGGGGTGTCCCGGTACGCCGTGGGCGCCGAATCCCGGATCAGGGTGACCGGAGAAGATGCCGTCCTCGGCCGACGTCCCTGTTTTCAGGTACCCGGGGCCGAAGCGGGCGAAGTACGCCGCTCGGAGCCGGAGCAGCTCATCGGGGTCCAGCACACCGCGCAGATAGAGATAGCCGTCCTCGCGATAGCGCCGGTACAGCGAGGCGGCGTCACGCAGCACGGGAGTGCTGTCACGCAGCGGTCCGAAGTGGGCGCTGTCGAAAGGGATCGGCATGCCGTTCGAGGTGACCATCACGAGGGAATCCTCACCTTGCGCGGGGCGGCCTCTGCGGCGCTCAGGACGCTGGAATCCCGAGCTGCGGCGATGATCGCGTCCACCGCCATCGCCTCCTCGACGGAGCAGATGGGATCGCCTCCCTCGCGGGCGCGGCGCACGAAATCGGTGATCAGCGCGACATGCGGGTTCGGGTCGGGAGGCAGTGTCTCATGGTACTCGCGGCCGGAGGCGCGCCAGCGGAGCCGGCCGGCGTCGAGGGGGTCGAGCGTGGCGGACCCACCGTCGAAGGAGAGGGAGAAGCGGTCGTGCGAGCCCGCGGCGGCCCAGGCGAACAGGCAGTCCGCCCGGTCGCCGGACGGCCAGCTCAGCCGTGCCACAGCCGTGCGCTCCGCGCCTTGTGCGAAGGGCCGCAGCAGCCGCCCCGCCACGACGTCCGGCACCCCCAGCAGCCGGCACAGCAGGTCGATCCGGTGGCTGCCGGCATCCGCCTGGACGCCTCCACCCGCGACCCGTGGATCGGTGCGCCAGAACTTCGGATCGGCGGGTGCCGGGTCGAATGGGGTGCAGAAGTGGACGGTTGCCTGCCGTGGCACGTCGCGGGGGAGGATCTCCCCGAGTCTGATCACTGCCGGCGCGAGGCGGCGGTAATACGCGACGCCTGCGCAGATTCGGCGCTCACGGGCCAGCGCCGCGAGTGCGGCGCTCGGCACCGGCAGTGCCCCGCCGAGCGGCTTCTCGATGAGGACGTGCCGTCCCGTCCGCACGGCCTCAAGGGCGAGCGGCACATGCGTCGCGACCGGAGTTGCGACATATACCGCGTCGACCTCTTCGAGCATCGCTGCCAGATCGGCGGTGCTCCCCGGCACACCGTGGCGGTCCGCGATCTCGCGGGCGTGCGCCGCATTCCTGCCCCATACGCACACGGCCTGTTCCGCGAGGACCCGCAGGGCGGGCAGTACCCGGCGTTCGACGACTTCCCCGCAGCCGGCGATTCCCCATCTCATGGCCCGTCACCTCTTTCCCACCCGGCGCCGCACCGCCGAAGTGTGCAGCCCTCGCCGTAGCGGAGCGCGAGGGTGCCGCCCACGGCGGAGCGAGCGCCCAGAGCGTGCACCAGGGCATGGAGCGCTATGCGGTGCCCGACGACGACGCAGGACTCGCCGCCGAGCCGGCGGGCGAAGGCGTCGGCCCGCCCCAGCAGCGAGGGCCAGTCATCCCCTCCGAAGGGGCCGGCGTCCAGCGGATGGGCGGTCAGATATCGGTGGGCCTCCGGGTAGAGCCGCGCGGCCTCGTCGGGCAGTAGTCCGTCGAGTGTGCCGAACGAGAACTCTGTGAGCAGGACGTCGGTCGGGATGTCGCGGTCGAAGCCGCAGCGCGCGGTTTCCTGTGCGCGGCGCAACGGGCTGGCACGGACCGGCAGTTCAGGGAGCTCTGTGACATGCGCGAACATCGTGCGGGCCTGGCGTCGGCCGTCGTCGGAGAGGGCCGGATCGGTACGGCCGAGGTAGCGGAGTGCGAAGTCCTGTTCCGGGGCCGCGTGTCGGAAGAGGAAGATCGTCTGCATCACCACACCTCATTTCGCGTTGTAGGCCGCCACTTTGGACGCCGGCGCCAGGACGACGTCGAGCCGGGTCAGCCCGTCTTGTACGTTGGCGCGCAGGGCGGGGAAACGGTGGTACAGCTGGTGCCGGACACGAGTCCGCACGGCGGTGGCCCGCTCCGGGAACATCCACGGCGCATAGCGCATGCCCAGGGTCAGGGTGATCGATCGCGGTGCGCCGGTGGAGTCCGTACGAGAATTGACCGACAGATGGACCTTGCCCGCGAGCTCTAGTGCGTCGCCGGAGCACAGATCACGAAATCGTGCCGTCTTCGCCACATCGGGGAATGATTCGACGATCTCCAGCAGAGGCCCGGAAAGCAGCAGCGGCCTGACGTCCGTGTCACTCGTGTCGACGATCGACCGCCGCTCCCGGCCCAGGAAGCGCACCGCGAGATCGCTTTCCGCGTCCCGGTGGGGCACGATCTCGACGAGGTCGCCGGTGTAGTAGCGCACCATCGGCATCATCTGCATGAACGGATACAGACCGGTCAGTACGAGTGTTCCCAGGCCTCGCCGTACAGGTTGGAGCGTGCGCGGATGCAGCACCTCGGGAATGATCTCGGTGTCGAACACCCATGGGCCGCCAGGTCCGGACTGCGAGGCGCCGCCGTAGACCTCCGAGATGCTGTAGCGGTCGGTCAGCGTCGCGCCCCACACCTCGGTCAGGAGCCTCTTGAGGGCGGGGCTCATGAATCCACCGGTGACCGCGATCTGCCGGATACCGAACGACCCGGGGTCGATCTCCTCGTCCATCAGATAGGCGGTCAGAGCCTTCAGCAAGATGTCGCCACCGGCGATTCCGGAGATACGCGACTCCACACCGGGGAAAGCGAATTCCTTCGTGAGCAGGGCGTACGCCTGCCGGGCCTGTGTCCGGTCGTGCACTCCCGCCGACACGATGAACGGCCAGCCCGGTACCGGCGTCGGCGTGCCGTGATAGGCGCTCGTCAGGGAGAGCCACAGGGGCCGAGTCGTGTCCTTGGCGTGGGTCGCTGCCGCCAATTGCGAGTAGAAGGCGGAGATGAAATCCACCTCGTTGTGACTTCGGTAGAGATGGAAGAGGTTTCCGGTGGTGCCGGTCGTGTACTGAACGCAGGCCGGCTGCTCGTGCCGGCAGAGAATCCGGTCGGCGTTCGCCACGGCTTCGTCGCGGAAGAGGACGGGCAGTCGCGGCAGGTCATCGAGGCCGTGGAAGCCCTGTGCGACGGCCGCTGAGAACCGTTCGTCGTACCAAGGAGAGCGGGTCATGCACCAGTTGACGGTCTCGCGTAGCAACCGCTCGCGAAAGGCCCGGACTGGCGCCTCGAGGGTGGTGGTCATGGCAGCAGCAGTACCCCTCCGCGCTGTGCCGCGGCACGCCGCGCAGCGCCCCGTGCGACCACGAGACCGGGGTCCGCGGCACTTGGCCGTCGTAGTGTGCACGCATTCCAGAGCTCCGGCAGCGCAGTGCGCCTGGCGGTCTCCAACGCCGTGTCAAGGTAACCGTCATAGGTCAGGGTGCCGCCGCTGAGCAGTAGGAACTCCGGATTGACCAGCCCGATGACGGTCGCCAGCGCCAGTCCGAACGCCTCCCCCGCGTCATGTATCAGGCTCCGGATGCGGGGATCCCCGGCCGCCAGCGCGGCATGGATGCCGGCCGGGGTATCGCCGCTGCGCGCGACAAGGGCGGCGCCGCCGGCGACCGCGTCGAGGTGTACCGTTCCCGAGCCGGTCCGGACCGGCATGCTGCCGAGTTCTCCGGCCCAGCCACGGGAACCGTCGAAAGTACGCCCGTCGGACATGAAGGCCATCCCGATTCCGGTGCCGGCCGCCACGAGGGCGGCGGTCGCAGCGGGCGGCAACGCCCGGCATCCCTCGGCCAGCGCCGCGGCCACATCGTTCAGCACGGTCACGGGGAGAGTTCGGTCACCGAGATTCGCCGGCTCCCATCCTGTCAGGGCCGGCAGCACATCGCAGGCCACCACCCGTCCCCGGTCGACGAGCCCAGGGACCGCTATCCCGAGTGCCCGCGGCTCCTGACCGAGGCTGCTGACGAAACGTGAGATGTAGTGCTCGATCTCCTCGGGGTGGGTTTCCTCGCCGGTCGAGAGGCGCAAGGTCTCCGGGGCGTGCCCGTCGAACCATTCCGCGGTGAGCACCATTTTGGTGCCACCGATGTCGACACCGATGATCGGTCCCCGCATCAATAGACTCCGTCCTTCACGGCAGCGGCAGCATCATCGGCGTACGGGCGCACCGCGGCGATTCCCTCCCACGGGAACCATGGATGCGGGCCGACGCGCAGTGCGCTGTCGCGCTCCAACAGATTGGGAAGAAAGAGGTCCTCCAGCAGCGTCACCACGAGAATGCGGCCCCGTTCCCCGAAGTCGACCTGCTGCCAGGGATTTGCAGGATCGACCACCTTCATGGCGGCGAAGGGCGGCGGCAGATGGTAGGAGCGGGGTGCGCCTTCCTCAACCGGGTCGGCCTGGAGCGCGTGCCCCATGAGCGTGTTTCCGTAGGTATCGATCCACGGCACATGTGCCAGGTACCGCTCCCTCACGTAGCGTTCCTCTTCTGGAGTGCAGCAGGTCCCGCCGGTGCAGACCGCTCGCACGCGGTACGACGCCAGCGGCCTGGGCAGTTCCTGGACCAGGGCGAGCAGCAGCCGCGACGTGGTGAAAAGCAGCGCCGGGCTCTGCGACGACAACAACGACGCGGCTTGGCGCACCAGATGGCGCACATAGTCCTCTGCAGAACCGGCATCCCGTTGCTGTTCCCTGGCCCACCGAGGGTCGAAATCGACGAAGAGGGCCACGCCTTGCCAGGATTCCGCCAGCCGCGCCACGAAATGGCCGTACGCATGCGGGCCGCTCGGGACCAGGGCCAGCACATCGCCGCCCGCGAGGCCGCGCTCCTCCATCATGGCGTGGTAGAGCTCCACGTCGTACCGCGAACGCGTCACATCGACGATCCGGCACGACTCACCCGTCGTTCCACCCGTTTCGAACACCCGGAAGGTCCGGTCGGCGAACCCTCGCGGAAGCAGGTCACGTACACGAACACCGCGGATGTCGTTCTTGTCGAAGAGCCCGAACAACCGCAGCGAGTCGAAGTCGACGACGTCCCGCAGCGGATCAAAAGGGAGCGAACGCCGCTTCGCTGTCCAGAACCGTGATCCGGTCTCCGCGGAGAAATGCCAGTGCATCATCCGGCGGGTCCACTCATCGCGGTCCACACCGAGAGCCGGAACGCGTTCCCTCATCCTCGCGACCATCGAGGGTGCCGTGAGGTGCGGCTGGGACGGCGATTCCGTCATCGCGCTGCCCCTTTCCCGCACGGCCGCGGACCCGCGGAACGAACCACTGTCGAGCCCTGGACGAGTGTGTGAAGGCACGCGCCGTCCACGGCGACGACCGAGGCGAAGACAAAGGGAAATTCCCGGCCGACGAGCGCATGCCCGACCGGGTCGGCAACCCGGACCAGGGTCGGCGTCAGGAACGCGCCGCCGTCCTTCTCCACGACCATCGGCCGCCGAGTGACGATGCGGTCGGCCGGTGTCATGCCCCGTCCAACCGCGGCCGCCATCTCCCACGCCTCGAGCGGATCGGGGCATCGGGCGAGCGGGAAGGCCGCGTCGGGCGGGGTCAGTTCGATGGTGTCCAGCAACGCGCCGAGCTCGTCGGCCACCGGGTCCGGATCGCCGAGGCAGGCGACCGTGTGGACTGTGGTGCAGAAGCGGCCGGCATCACTGGCCAGCCACCCGCGCAGCCGACGGGCCGTCAGCCGGACATCCTCCTGGGGGTCGACCACCGCGCAGGCACGGCAGGGGCCCCGGAGCGACACGGTCGGCAGGGCACCGAAAGTCCGGGCGACGGCTTCGCCGCCATAAATGATCTGCCGGTCGGACTGAGTGACCAGTTGGCTCAGGGCGTGCGGTTCCGTCGGGTAGAGGCCCAGGCGCTCCGGGGGCCAGCCGGCGCGGAGCAGGGCCGCGGCGAAGCGTGCAGCGGAGAGCGGTTCCTTGCGGCTCGGCCTGATCCAGACCGCTCCGCTGGTCAGCACCGCTTCGAAGACCGATTCAAGGGTGGTGAAGGTGTTACCCGGCAGTGAAACCAGTGTCAGTGCGTCGTCGGGCTCGGTGGTCGGGAGCGCGTCCAGCTGCGTCCGGAGGGCGCGGCACCACCGTGTGACCAGGGCGGGCGGGATGCCTGTCAGGGCGTCGAGCTCCGACCGGAATGCGGCGGCGTCCTGTAGACCGATACCGCCCAGGTCCAGGCGCCCGTGGGCGAACAGGTCGAGCGCCGCGCTCAGGATGACTCGCCGGGCCCCGGGGGTGGGCGCCGGGGTGTCGGCGAGGTGGTCCCGCAGGTACCGGGCGTCGTCCCGGATGAGGATGGGCGGGGCGAGGCAGACCCGGAGGCCCGAGACCGCACAGAGCGCGGTGGAATCGAGCGAGGCGTACCACCGGCCGCGCCGGAAGAGCTGAACGGCCTTTCCCCGGGCGTCCTGAGTCAGGGGCAGATCGCGATCTTGAGTACCTGGTGCGGTGGTCCGGTGCATCCCGTGTCCTCTCCGGCAGGAGCGAGAATCCCGCTGTCCGACAGGCGCGCCAGGGCGCTGGGGAGTTCCTCGAGCGTGTAGGTGTGCGTCAGTAGCTCGGCGACCCGGATGCGGTGCTCCTCGACGAGCCGTACGGCCGTGCCCAGCGCCTGGGTGCGCACGGCGTCGGTGGGTTCGGCGGAACTGTGCACCCGCAGTCCCTTCTTTTCCCACTGGACCAGGTCGAACGTCACCCGGGTGTCGACGTGGTGTGTGCCCAGGAAGACCACCAGCCCCCCTTGCGTCACCACGTCGACGCAGGCGCGGGCCGTCCTCGGGGTGCCGACCGCGTCGATCGCCACATCGAAGTCCGCCCCTATGGAGCGGAGTTGCTCTGCCGAGCCGTCCACTTCGACACACTCATCGGCGCCCAGCGCGGACGATCGCAGCAAGCGCCAGGCGTCCAGATCCGCGACGACGATGCCGGCCGCGCCGCGCAGCCTGACGACCTGGAGCGCCATCAGGCCCACGGGGCCCTGCCCGATGATGGCCACCCGGTCCCCCAGCCGGACACCGCGTGTGGCGTGCACCGCGAGCGGCAGGAGTTGCAGTATGGCGCCCTGCGCGAACGGGATATTCTCGGGCAAGATGCCCACGGACACCTCGCGGGCCAGCGCGTAATCGGCGAACCCGGAAGTCAACGGCGTACGGACGAAGACCCGCCGGCCAGGCCGCACATTCCGCACGGCGGGCCCCGCCTCCTCCACCACCCCAGAGATCTCATGGCCGAAGCACCCCGCAGCGCAATGCTCCCGGAGACCGCGATAGTAGAAGTAGACGAGATCGCTCCGGTTGCAGACGGTGCATGCGTGGACGCGCACCAGCACCTGGTCCGGTCCGACGGCCGGCACGGGAGCATCCGGATTCCAGCGGATCTGCCCCCGGTCGACCAGTTCGAACTGCCTCACGACTGCTGTTCCCCATCGGCGATGCCGGCGACGAACTGCTGATACACCTCTCCTACCGTTGCGCCTACGACCGCCTCGGCGACCTCCTGTGCCGCACTCGCCGAAGCCGCCGCCTCGGCCGCTGCGACAATGACGGGGTTACCCTCGACGCCTTCGCCGCGCACGGCCTGCGCCTGCGCCGACTCGACAGCGGCGGCCTGCGCGGCATGCGCCATGGCCGTCTTCATGGCGGCGTTCTCACCGACGGTCACAGCCGCCCTGGATGCTTCGGCGTTGGCGGCCTCCTTGACCGAGGCGATCGCCAGTTCCACCAGTTGCTCGTCCCTGGCGGCCGACGCTCGGCGGTAGAGGGCGATCAGCTCCTTGATGTCGATGTCATTTTGCGTGGTCATGATTTTCCCCTTTGCTGAGTACCGGTTTCGACTGTGGCGGGAACATCACGACAGCTCGGCTCTCAGCGCTCCCACGACATGTTTCTGCTGCGATTCCGTCATCGTCGGGAAGAGGGGCAAGCAGATGTGATGGGACGCGAACCAGCGTGCGTTCCGGAATGCACCGCCCGTCCGCTGCGCGGCGAAAAAGGGCTGGTCGCACAGGAGCGTGTCATAAACCTCGCCTGCCAAGGAGACTGCGTGCCGACGCCGAAGCCGCGTCTTGAGGGCGGCGCGATCGATGCCCTCCTGTAGAAACGCCACGTATTTGTAGTGGTTGCTCTCCACGCCGTACGGCGGGATGTAGGGGCGAAGTCCCGGAACGTCCCCGAGGTGGGCGTCGTACCAGGCGGCCAGCCGCATGCGCGCGCCGAGGGCTTGGTCGAGACGATGCAGTTGGGCGATGCCGACGCTGGCATGGAGTTCGCTCATCCGCCAGTTGTGGCCTAGTCGATCGTGCAGATTGACGGCGGCGGAGACCTTCCCCTGGTCGCGGAAACGCCGCGCCTGCGCCAGATCGGACTCCTCTCCCGAAGTGATGATGCCGCCTTCGCCGCTGGTCGCGACTTTTGTGGGATAGAGCGAGAAGGCGCCGAACCGGGTGAAAGAGCCGGCGGGCTGTCGGTTGAGCCGGCTGCCGAGTGCGTGCGCCGCGTCCTCGATGACCGGAATGCCGCGGTACCGGCATTCCTCCAGCACCGGCTTGAGCGCCGGGGAGACAATGCCGCCGATGTGCACGGCGATGACGGCAGCCACACTCTCGTGGTTTTCCAGGGCGGCGCGCAAGGCGTCGGGGTCCAGCCCCAGACCGTCCAGCTCCATATCGACGAAGGCGACGTCCGCCCCGGCATGCACAGCGGCGGCGGCCGTGGCGAAGAAGGTGTTGGCGGGGACCAGTACGGTCTTCCCCGCCACGTCGAGGACCCGCAAGGCTATTTCCAGCGCGGCGGTTCCGGAACTCAGCGCGACGCCGCCCCGCCCGACCCGCGCCGCAGCAAGCTCCTCGAACTGCTCGACGGACGGCCCCAGCGTGAGCGTCCCCGACGCGAGCGACCCGTCGATGCGGTCCAGGATTTCTCGCCGCGCTGCGCGGTCGAAGAACACCCGGGCGGCGGGCACCGCCGTCGGCTCCGGTTCCGGCCCGCGCAGGGCCTCTTCCCCGCGCAGCGCACGCGCGAAGAAGGTGATCGCGTGCGGGATCGCGGTCCCGTGGCCCATCGCCAGCCGCAGCACCTCGACGCGCTCCGCCGCCCCGGCGGCGGCATACGCTTGCCGGACGGCGTCGGCTGCGGCCGCAGCCTCGTCGTCGTCGAGAAAGGGGTCCGCGTCTCCGTACTGCAACTGGACCGGTGCGGGCGCCAAGGCCCCGAACAGATCCGGGATATCCGCGTGGCGAAGAATTCCGGGCAGTGAAAAGGCCGGGTCGCACGTCAGCAGCCGGGGGTTGAGGGTCCGGTAGGTGCCCACGGCGCTCGCCGCGCAGAGGGCCACCGGCTCGCGGTGCAGCAGTGCGGTGTGCAGGGCTACGGCGCCGCCCATGCTGTGGCCGAAAACGCCGATCGGCTCGCCTCCAACGAGCGGATGACCGCGCAACCAGTCCAGTGCCGCAAGGGTGTTAGTGACCAGGGCGCCCAAGAGTGAGTAGCCGCAGCGGACGAATGCCTGGGCCAGGAAGGCCGTCAGCTCGCTGTCGCTCAGCGTGTCCCGCCCGTCGGAACCGTCCGGCGCCGTGTGGTCCCGTAGGCCGTAGTCGAGGGTCAGGGTCACGAATCCCGCCCGGGTGAGCTGCTCGGCGACATTGCGGTCGGCGTGGTCGGGGGCCTCTGTACCGGTGACGCCGCCGAGCGTGGCGTTCCGGCCGGGGCAGACGAGGACGGCAGGGCGCGGATGGGCTGCGCCGGACGGGGCCAGCAGCGTGCCGCGCAGCTCACCGGCGGCTCCGGACTGGAAGACGTACTGCCGACGGATGATTCCCGCGCTCTCCTCCACCGCGAGAGCGGCGACTGTGAACGTGCGGTCCGGAGCGGCCACGAGCCGTTCCACCACGGCCCGGACCTGGCCGCGCCAGTCGTGGAATTCCGCCACCCCGCCCGCCGCGAACCGCAATGCCGGTTCCTCATGGAGGAGTTTCCTAAGGAAGTCGACCTGCATGTTTCCGCCCGGTCTCAGATGAATTCCGCGTGCAGGGTCTTCGGCACCTCGACGCTGTACGAGGAGAGCGCCTCGCCGAGCTCTATCCGACCATCCCGCAGCCACTGCAGCAGTTCGTTCTGCGGACGGTAGAAGCATGTCTTGCAGAGGTCGGTCCGCAGCGGGTTGGAGGCCTCCCACTCGGCCCGCGGACCGCCTTCGAGGACTCCCGAGTAGCCCTCCTCGACGACATTGCCGATGCGGTACCTGCTGTTCAGATGGACCTGCGGACACGGATACAACTGGCCGTCAGCGCCCACCGCCGTGACGAAGCGGCTGTAGTGACAGCGGTCGAAGTCGCCCTCCACGGCCTCCGTCCGGTCCATCGGTCCACGATCTAGCTTCGGGATCGAGATCTCGAAATCGTCCGACTCTCCCGCAGAGGTCTCATCGAGCGCCTGCGCTATCTCGTCGAGCACGGGCTCGATCGTGCGATGCCCGAGCGCCGAGTAGAACTCCGGCTCATAACGGATGTAATGCGCCCCGGCGTCCTGGGCTTCCCGCGCGGCCACCTCGATCTCACGGTAATTCTCCTGAGTGATAACGTAGTTGAGGCCGATACGAAATTCTGGATCGGCGGCCGCCGCTCGCAGCTCCCCGATGGCGGACATGATCTGGGAGAACACCCCACTCCGGGCGTGTGTGATGGACGCGAAGGTGTCGGCGGTGCCGGCGTTGAGGCCGACCCGGACCCAAGTGTGTGTCTCGCGGATACAGGCCGCCATGTCGTCACGGTGGATCCGGGAACCATTCGTGATCAGCCCGATCCGCAGACCCGCCTCGTGTGCCGCGCGGCAGATCTCGATGTAGCCCGGGTGGATCGTGCACTCGCCACTGCCGCAGAACGTCACAGCCCGTCCGCCGTTCGCCGCGAACTCGGTCAGCAGGCTGATGCTGTCCTCGGTCGACATGGAGTCCTTGTAGGAGAAGAGGTCGTAGAAGTGCTCCTCGTTCTCCGAGTGGAAGTTGCAGAAGTTGCAGCGCATGTTGCAGGCGCCCATGATTCCGATGCGCATATGTATCGGCCGGACGGAATTGCCCTCAATGAACTGCCGCAACAGGTCGCCGTGTGCCAGCACTTTGAATGGTGAATGCGCATCGTCCAACGACGGTTCAGGAAGTCCGTCGCGATTGCTGGGATGGGCTCCGCTGTACGACGGCTGAGAAGAAGCTGCGTCCATGGTGTTCCCCTTGTCGGCAATGTGCGTGTGCCGAGGCCTCATCAATCATCATGTTGTGCATGGCTGTTACCCAATTCCACGCTAGCTGCGCGGTGACTGGCCCGCATCTCGGCCCTGTTCGAGACAACCATCTCCCGTCAAACCAGGCCCGGTTCAAGCGCGGTGGAGGCTCTGCGGGAAGTCGAAGAAGTGGTCGGGGTCATAGTCCTGAACAATGGAGCGAAGGCGGCGGAGGTTGGGGCCGTAGTAGGCGGTGGGCCAGTCGGGAAGGCCGGGGTCCATGTAGTTGACGTATCCACCACCGATACCCAGGGCGCCGAGTCCGGCGACGATCTCGGCGACATTGCGGGTGACGTCGGGTTCGGAGGCCGTGGTGGCGGAGGCGTAGATCTGGGCGGTGGCGAAGGCGTCGCGGTGCGGGAAGGCGGTCTGGGCGGTGACGGTGTCGGTGACCGCGCCGCCGAGCGGATCGATGATGAGGTTGGTGCCGGTCCGGCCGGTGAGCAGGCGCGTCACGGCCTGCGGGTCGGGGGTTTGGGCGGTGAGGATCCGGGAGGAGGCGACGAACGACTCGCGGAGGGGCCTGCCGGCGAAGAAACGCATGCCGTTGAAATAGTCACGGTCCTGGATGTTGCGGCGGGTGGGCACGACGCCCGCGCGGAGTATCAGGTCGTCGAGCAGTGGATAGCAGGCGGTGCTGGGGCCGATGAAGCAGCCGGCCACCCGACAACCGGGCGGATTGCCACCGGAGATGTTGACGTTGGCCCACATTTCCCTGGGGGCACCAGCGATCCAGGGCTGCCAGGCGGTGAGAATCTCGGTCACTTTGCCCTCAGGGAAGGTGAGGACGAAGACCGTCAGGGCGGGGGCGGGGTCGGTGGCGAAGGTGAAGTGGGTGACGATGGCGAGGTTGCCACCTCCGCCACCTCGCAGGGCCCAGAACAGATCGGGGGTAGCGGCCGCCGTGGCCGTCAGGACGCGGCCGTCGGCAGTGACGGCCTCCGCGGCGATCAGATGGTCGCAGGTCAGGCCAAATTTGCGTTGCAGGACCCCGATGCCGCCGCCGAGGGTGACGCCGGCGATACCGACGGTGAAGCACGATCCGGCGGGCAGGCAGCGGTTGGCCTGCCCCATGGCGCTGTAGACGGTCCGCAGCGGTGCACCGGCCCCGACCGTCACACTGCCGTCCCCGGCGGCGTCGACCCGGGACATCCGGCGCAGGTCGATGACCAGGCCGCCGGGCGGCGCCGAATACCCGACGTAGGAGTGGCCACCGCTGCGCGCCGCCAGCGGCACCCGGCCGCCCGCGGCCACCACGGCTTCCGCCACATCCGCCGCGGATGCGCACTGCGCCACTGCGGCAGGAACATGGTCGTCATGCAGCGGGTTGAAGCCTTTGCGGGCGTCGTCGAATCCCGCATCGCCCGGCCGGAGCAACGTCCCCTCGAGCCGCCCGCGCAGGCCCTCCCAGTCCACCGCGGCCGGGTCGTAACGCCCGGCAGCGGGTGCGCCGTCCCGGGAAGAGGTCTCTGCGCCTGTCGGGGCCGAGGAACCGGCCCGCGGCGCCTGGAACACGGAGTCCCGCGCCATCTTCACCATCTCCGCTGCAGAGGGATCGGAACGCTGCGACGCGACGGACGTCGTCGACACCCGGAGCGTCGGCAAGCGGTGCCCTGAATGATGCGGACCATTTCACGCTAATACGGATCAATAGCCCGCTCCACTGGAGGAATGCCTCCGACGCGGCGGGTGGCTCGGCAGCGGCGAGATCAAGCGGGAGCACGTCGCCGGCTTGTCCTCGCCGGTGCAGCATCGCACCGGGTGCGAGGAGCAACTCGGCGACAGGATCCAGGCCCGCGGTCTGTCCGTACGCTCGTGCTGTGCAGTTGACCAGCATCCCCATGTCGTCCCACATGGTCTGACGCGACCCGCAGCTGGCGAGTGCCACCGCAATTAGGACAGCCCGGGCAGCATGGACCAGGGTGGCCCGCGGAACTCCGTGCGCTGCTCGCCCATGCTCCCGATCGCCCTTCAGCAGGGTGCTCAGAACACGGTTTTGGTCCTCCTTCCTGTACAGAAGCTCGTACAGGGTCCGCGAAGCGTCCTCAAGCCCGCCCCTGAGGACGCGCACCGCTTCGGGCACCTCCATCGCGGTGGCCCCGAAGACGTCGATCGCCGCGCCCGTGTCGGGCATCGCGACGTATGCGACCGACGTCCTTGAGGGACGGAGCCCTCGAAGACACGCTCCAGCTCGGTGGCCCCAGGGGACATCCCCGTACTCGGGGTGGGCCAGCGCGTGGCTATGGGGACGGCCTGGAGGTGCGCGGGTTCGCTGGTCTCGTACCGATGGCCTTGGATGACCTGGTCGTGCACCGCAACCTGGCTGAGTGAGTGGCACACCAACGACCGGCGCCAGTATCCGTCGTCGTCAAAGCTCTCTCGAATTGGAGCAAGTCCGATCAGGACCGGTCTGAGCGGCTTCCACCTGTCGCCGAAGGGCACTCCCGCTACGCCGCGGAGTGGCTGGGCACCAGGCTTCGGATGTGCGGACAGCACGCATGAGGCGAGCCAAGGCTCGGTCCGCGAGAACGAGTTCCCCGGCCACGCTTTCGGACCCGCCCGTTGGCCCTACGGGAGCGCTGCGCGGCATCGCTACAAACGTGGGACTGTATGGAGGTCTCTGGCTAGACCGCTGTTGTCGGTGCCGATCTTGCGGTAGACGGAGGAGAGCAGTCGCTTCACACCCTGTTCGGGGATGCGCAGTTGCTTGGCAACCACCGATGCTGGGTGGCCTTGGGCCGTCATCTCGGCAACACGTCGTTCATTGGACGTCAGCGTGTCCTTTTGCGCGTGGCGCAGCGGCCGGTAGCCGGCCGCCGAGAGTTCCTCTCTGGCGCGGTCGGCCAGTGCCTCGGCCCCACAGTGGACGGCGGCTTCCAAGCCCTGGTAAAGGCAGTCCGCGCCTTCTTGTAGTAGGCCGTTCCGGGACAGGGCCACGCCGTATCCGATCAGGGCACGGGCAAGCTCGTACGAGGCGGGAGACCGCTCCAGGTGGTCGACGGCCTCGGCGTACAAGTCGAGCGCCGCCGGCCCATCGGTTACTTCGGCCTCGGTGTGGAGTGCCTGGCCGATCGTGGACGCCGCACCGAAGTACCGGGCTCGTTTTACGGCCTCCCGGGCGAGGAGGACGGCGCGGTCGGGAACGGTGGAGGCGAGAGCAGACGCCAGATGCAACTGCCAAGGGCACCAGGTCGGGTTGCGCCAGTTCCTTGACTCCAGCCAGTCCCCGACGTCGGACAAGAGTCGCTCCGCCTCGGACCGTCGGCCCTCGGCGAGGAGTAGTTCGGCATACACCGTGCGAGGGTCCGGGTAGATGACGGCGTTCGGAGACACCTCGCCATAGTGGTAGGAATCGGCGAGCTCACGTGCGTCGGTCGCCCGCCCACGGGCGACAAGGGTCTGGATGAGCGTACCGATGGCGAACCACTGGGCGGGCACTGCGCCTTCCACCCGGTCGGCGGTGCGTAGGCCTTCGCGTACCAGCGCCTCCGCTTCGGTGAGGCGGCCCCGACGGTAGAGGATGTACGCCAAGTGGGTTTGTGCGACGGCCAGGTGGGAGCCGCGCCAGCCTTTGGCCTCACACTCGGCCATTCCCTTGGCGAACAGCTCCTCGGCCCGTCGTGGCTGGTCGCAGTACATGAAGACGAGAGACACGGAAACGGGTACCTCGAAGCCCCGGTTCTCATCAGTCCAGCTCAGTCCGCCGCGCAGGGAATCCTCGGCGTACGAGAGGACGGATTGTCGTGCCTCGCCACGCATCATGGCGTCCCAAGCTCGCAGGCCCAGGATGTACCGCTCCTCCAGACCGCGGCCGGGCAGACGCTCGGCCAGCCGCGCCAGTCGGCGTGAGCGAGCGGGCGAGTCCGGCTCGTCGATGCGAAGGGCGCTCCATACGAAATGATCCGCCTGCAAACGGAGACGGATGCGGGGGCTGGTCGCCTGTCGTGCCTCGTCGGCGGCCAAGGCTGCCGCTTCAGCCACCTGGTCGGTGTGGGCCAGTGCTTGTGTCAGCCGATGGACAATGGAGGCCCTCAGATCGGGGTCAACTCCCGGTTCTGACAGAGCTGCCCGGAGATGGCTGACCGTGGCCGTGGGGTCGATCAGGGAGGTCGCGCAGGCCAGTTCGTGGAGGAGCGCCGCACGGTGTTCCGGAAGGGGCGGCTCCAGTAGCGCTCGACGGAGGAGTCGCCGGGCGGCCTCCGGTGCCCCCGCGCGCAGGTACTCCCGCGCGGCATCCCGCAGACATTCGACTGCTTCGGGCACGCCCTCGCAGGGAACCTCCATCAGATGCCGGGCAGCGGCAGTGGGACCAAACCCCATAGCGAGGACGACTTCTGCCGCGAAACTGTGCATAGCGACTCGCATGGCCGGGGGAATGGCCCGGTAGATCGTCGAGGCGATCAGCGGGTGAACGAACTCCAGGCCACCGCCTTGTCCGGGGGAGTCGGCCAGGATACGCGCGCCCCGCAGTTGCTGGGTCGCCTCGGCGGCCTCTTCGCTGTTGATGGCCGCGAGGGTAGCCGCGACATCAGGTGAGATGGAGGTGCCCAGAACGGCGGCGGCCCATGCGAAGCGAACGGTCGCTGCACCGAGTCGATACAGTCCGTCGAGCAGGCCGCGGCCCGTGACCGCGGAGGCCAGTTCCCGCATTACGGACAACTCGTCATGGGTGCCTGTTACTTGCCGTTCGCCAAGCCGAATGGCGAGTTCGCCGACCTCGTACGGACTCCCTCCGGTCACCAACCAGCATTCCTGGCAGAACGCGTCCTCGGCTCCCTCGCTCACCTTCTCCCTGATGATTCGTGCCACGCCGGACGGCGTGAGCGGCTTCAGGGCGTAGGGACGATTCCTGTGATGCTCGATGAGCACGCGGAAAGTGCGCCCCTCAGGCCGCAGTTCGTCCGGCCGGTAGGCGACGACGATCAGCAGTGGGAGATCCTCGGCTCGTGAGGCGAAGGAAGCGATCCAGTTCAGAGACTCGACGTCAGCCCAGTGCATGTCGTCCAGGAGCAGCACGACGGGAGCCTTCCTGATCGTGAGACGTGTCATGACCCAGTCGAGTCCCTCGCGCACCCCGGTCGGGTCCGGCGCCCGAGCGGTGTCAGGCGCCATGAGTCCGAGTGCGGCGGCGACGATGTCGTACCAGCCGCCCAAGTAGGCGCGGCGCTCCGACTCGTCCATCTTTGCCAGGGCGGGCTGCACCAGCTGACGCACCACGTGGAACGCGAACTCCTGCTCCGTCTCGCCGCCCTTGCCCGAGAACACCGTGAACCCGTGCGCTGCGGCTTGGGCGCGCGCTTTCGAGATGAGTGCCGTCTTTCCCACTCCAGCCGGGCCGGTGAAAGCGAGCAGCCCGGTGTGCCGTCGTCGTCCGGCACCCTCTGTGCTTCTGCTCAGCTCCGCCAATGCTTCATCGATTGCGAGCAATTCGTCCTGGCGCTCCAGCAATGGGCCGTCCTGCACGCTTGGTTGCCGCAGCTCATGCGCCACACGCCCCACCGCGCAATTCTGCTGCCCTCCGGGAAGCAGCGTCGCCTGCTCGATTTGCGTTTGGACAGACGGCCTATCCTCGGCCATCCACTCCTGCAGCTCCTTCAAGCCTTCAGTAGCACTCTGTGTCGGAACATGCGCATCCACCCCGAGGTCGAGTTGTTTGAGAAGGTCGTCAGCCCTGATGGACACGCTGGATTCGATTGGTGAGTGGGGCACGTCTGACCAGTCCTGGACCTTCCTCATCCTGTTGCCTCCTCTCCCGGACCATCGTCCCTCCAGTCGGACGGGAAGACGACCTCGTCCCCCAGTTCCCCGACCAGCGTGTTCCGGGCGTTTCTCAGATGGACCCGTACGGTGCTCGGAGCGATGCCCAAGTGTGCACCGATCTCGCGATTGGTCCACTCGCCTTGCCACTTCAAGAGTGCCACCAGACGCTGAGCACGAGGCATGCTATCGATGGCCTTCCAGCACCTCTGCAAAAGAAGATTGGAGATCGCCGTCCGCGGCGTATCCAGGTCGGTCACCATCTCCTGGACGCTGAGGCCCTGCACGTAGCGTCGGGATGCTCCCCACTGGTCGAAAACCTTGTTCTTCAGTACGCGGTACAACCAAGCTCGTTGAACGCGCTCGGTATGGGTACGCAATGTGCTCCACTGCAAGGCAGCGGCCTTGAATGTCTCCTGAACCAGGTCGGGAGCCAGGTGACGATCGCTATGGAGCAGTCGTTCTGCGTACTTGACCATGCCACCGCGGAGCTGCATGTATAGGGCTGCAATCTCATCCCGGTGTATCGGCGCAATTCGGGGGGTCATGAGTCCCGCTCCGGGAGCGACGCTGCCCCACGTCCGACCTGAATGCACATTCTCGGGCCCCCCATGCCACCCTCCTGCGTCACTACGGTGCCGGGCGGCGCCTGCGTGGTGATGGCCAGCAGGGTCTTGCGGCGCGACCTCTCCGAGAGGAACTTCACCACTCCGACGATTAGCAAAAGGCAGCCGGCGGACTGCCACGGCAACACGTGCACGAAGGCTGCTCCCTCAACTGCCCACCCCTGCACCAGGGCTGTGATGGCGTTCATGCCCGTTTCATCTCTCGTCCCACCAGAAGTGTTTAGCCTTCGTCAACGGCCGCGCGGACGCGTTGAGGCAGGGTTCACCCCGGGGTGCAAACATATGGCGAACGCATGTATGAACCTAGATAACGGGTTTGTGTACCCGACGGGCAGTCGTGGTGGTAGGCGATGCTGCGTGTGCGAATGCCTGATCCGAACGGAAAACCGGTGCCGCACGCTTCGAGGGCTTGCTCGGTGGCAGATCGGACGGTGCTCCAGCCGGACTTCCGCATTGCTCCCTGGTCAACGGCTTCCAGCGAGGACCGTCCACCCCGCCCCGCGTGAGCCCTGTCTCACCTGGGCAGCGCCACTTGGCTATGCAACGAGTTGCATATGAGGATCGGGGTATGGCGCTCGAGCACGCGATCCTCGTCTCCCTGCTGGAGAAGCCGGGCACCGGCTATGAGCTGGCCCGGCGGTTCGAGCGGTCCATCGGACACTTCTGGACCGCCACGCATCAGCAGATCTACCGCGTTCTCAGGCGCATGGAGAGCGAGGGCCTGCTCGCCGTCCGTGAGCTGTCGCAGCGGAGCCGACCGGACAAGAAGGAGTACTCCGTCGTAGGCCCCGGCCGCGCCGCCCTCTCTCAGTGGCTGCACGAATCGATCCAGCCAGAGAGCATGCGGCACGAACTCGCCGTGAAGATCCGCGGCGCGGCCTTCGACGACCCGTCCGTGCTGATCCGTGAGGTCGAACGGCACCGCCAGGTGCACATCGACCGGCTCGCGCACTACCTGGCCGGGGAGCTGCGCGACTTCACCGGCCCGGCGGCTCCCACCCCGCTCGACGCCGGTCAGGAACTGCAGCATGTCGTGCTGCGCGGTGGCATCGCGTACGAGCGGATGACGATCGCCTGGCTCGACGACGTACTCGCCACCCTCCGCCGGCTCGGCACGTCACCCCCGCACGCCTGACCTGGCGGCCACCGCTGCCCGCACCCCGCGACCTTCAGACCCGCACCCTCCACTCTCAACCCTCGGAAGGCGGACCTCCATGGCCGACCCCCTCCTGTTCAACCCCCGTACCTACGACCCGGCGCACTTCGACCCCGAGACCCGCAGGCTGCTGCGTGCCACCGTCGACTGGTTCGAGGACCGCGGCAAGCGCAGGCTCATCGAGGACTACCGTTCCCGCGCCTGGCTGGCCGACTTCCTCGCGTTCGCAGCCAAGGAAGGGCTGTTCGCCACCTTCCTCACCCCGGCGTCCGCCGCCGGCCACAAGGACCAGCGCTGGGACACGGCCCGGATCGCCGCCCTCAACGAGATCTTCGGGTTCTACGGTCTCGACTACTGGTACGCATGGCAGGTGACCATCCTCGGCCTCGGACCGGTCTGGCAGAGCGACAACCCCGCGGCCCGCTCCCGCGCGGCGGAACTCCTCGCCCAGGGTGAGGTGTTCGCCTTCGGCCTCTCCGAGAAGACCCATGGTGCCGACATCTACTCGACCGACATGCTGCTGACGCCGGACGGCGACGGCGGCTTCAGGGCGACGGGCTCCAAGTACTACATCGGCAACGGGAACGCCGCCGGACTCGTCTCGGTCTTCGGCCGGCGCGTCGACGTGGAGGGCCCCGACGGCTACGTCTTCTTCGCCGCCGACAGCCGCCACCCGGCCTACCACCTCGTCAAGAACGTCGTCGACTCCTCGAAGTACGTCAGCGAGTTCCGCCTCGAGGGCTACCCGGTGGGCCCCGACGACGTCCTGCACACGGGCCGCGCCGCCTTCGACGCCGCCCTCAACACCGTCAACGTCGGCAAGTTCAACCTCTGCACCGCCTCGATCGGCATCTGCGAGCACGCGATGTACGAGGCGGTCACCCACGCGCACCATCGCATCCTGTACGGCCGCCCCGTCACCGCCTTCCCGCACGTGCGCCGCGAGCTCGCCGACGCCTATGTCCGCCTCGTCGGAATGAAGCTGTTCAGCGACCGCGCCGTCGACTACTTCCGCTCCGCCTCGCCGGACGACCGCCGCTACCTGCTCTTCAACCCGATGACGAAGATGAAGGTGACCACGGAGGGCGAGAAGGTCATCGACCTGATGTGGGACGTGATAGCCGCCAAGGGCTTCGAGAAGGACACCTACTTCGCCCAGGCCGCCGTCGAGATCCGGGGGCTGCCCAAGCTCGAGGGCACGGTGCACGTCAATCTCGCGCTGATCCTCAAGTTCATGCGCAACCACCTCCTGAACCCGGCCGGGTTCGCGCCCGTACCGACCCGCCTCGACGCGGCCGACGACACGTTCCTCTTCGAGCAGGGACCGGCCCGTGGCCTCGGCTCCGTGCGCTTCCACGACTGGCGCCCCGCCTACGACGCATACGCCGGGGTGCCGAACGTCGCCCGCTTCCGGGAGCAGGCCGACGCCCTGTGCGAGTTCGTCGCCACCGCAGCCCCCGACGAGGAGCAGAGCCGCGACCTCGATCTGCTTCTCGCCGTCGGCCAGCTGTTCGCGCTGGTGGTGCACGGCCAGCTGATCCTGGAGCAGGCCCGCCTCACGGACCTTGACGAGGATGTGCTCGACGAGCTGTTCTCCGTCCTCGTCCGCGACTTCTCCGCCTTCGCCGTCGAACTGCACGGCAAGGACTCCGCCACTGGTGATCAGCAGCGCTGGGCGCTCGGTGCCGTCCGGCGTCCCGTCGTCGACGAAGCGCGTTCGGGGCGCGTCTGGGAGCGTGTGGAGGCATTGGCCGGGGCGTACGAGATGGCGCCGTGACAGTCCGCCCAGGGGGCTCGCCGACCTGTGACGGTCAGGGCCCCCGGGGGAAGTAACGCTCGCACCGTGGCCCCTCCGCGCGACCTGCCGCGCGGAGGGGCCACGGCGCCACTTCCTGGTGCGGTGGGGACGGGTACGTGTCCGGACAGGGGGGCTCGGCGGCGCGGCGCGTTTACGTCGGGGTTCTCGGTCCGGCTGCCTCTTCGTCCGAAAGCGTGTCCGCGTCGCCCGGTGTCGGGACGGGCTGCCGGCTGACCTCGGGCAGGGCTTGTTCGGCCCAGATCACCTTGCCCTGCGGGGTGTACCGGGTGCCCCAGCGCTCAGCCATCTGCGACACCAGGAACAGGCCCCGGCCTCCTTCGTCCGTCGTCGCGGCGTACCGCAGATGCGGTGAGGTGCTGCTGCCGTCGGCCACCTCGCAGATCAGCGTGCGGTCGCGGATCAGCCGCACGTGGATCGGCCCGGCGCTGTAGCGGATGGCGTTGGTGATGAGCTCGCTCAGGATGAGCTCCATGGTGAAGCCGAACTCTGACAGGCCCCATGCTTCGAGCCTTCGGGACGCAGCGTCGCGCATACCCGAGACGGCGGCCGGGTCCGCTGGCACATCCCAGTCGGCGATGCGGTCGCGCGCCAGTACCCGAGTGCGGGCGACGAGCAGGGCGACGTCGTCCTTGGGACGATCGGGGAGCAGGCTGTCCAGCACGTCCTGGCAGGTCTCCTCGGGCGGCCGGCCGGAGTGGCCCGTCAGCGCATCGCGCAGCAGTTCCATTCCCACGTCCAGGTCGCGTCTGCGGTCCTCGATGAGGCCGTCGGTGTAGAGGACGAGCTGGGTTCCCTCCGCGAGGCACAGCTCAGCGGTCTGGAACGGCATGCCGCCGAGGCCCAGGGGCGGACCGGCCGGCACGTCCGGGAAGGTGACGGTTCCGTCAGGCTGGACCAGCGCGGGCGCCAGATGCCCCGCACGCGCCACGACGTAGTGGCGCGTCACGGGGTCGTAGATCCCGTACAGGCAGGTGGCGCCCACGACGCCCGCTGCGCTCTCTGCCGTCTCGTTCTGGTCGATGCGCCCGACCAGGTCGTCCAGATGGCTCAGCAGCTCGTCGGGCGGCAGATCGAGGGCGGAGAAGTTGTGCACCGCGGTCCGCAGCCGGCCCATCGTGGCGGCGGCGTGCAGGCCGTGGCCGACCACATCCCCGACGGCCAGCGCCACCCGGCCCCCCGGCAGGGGAATCACGTCGAACCAGTCCCCGCCCACGCCCGACTGGGCGGGGAGGTAGCGGTAGGCGATGTCGAGGGCGTTCTGCTCCGGCATGGCCTGTGGCAGCAGGCTGCGCTGGAGCGTGACGGCCAGAGCGTGCTCGCGGGTGTAGCGGCGGGCGTTGTCGATACTTATCGCGGCACGGGCCACCAGCTCCTCCGCCAGCGACACATCCTCCTCGTCGAAGGGCTCATGCTGTCGCGCGCGCCAGAAAGTGGCCATGCCCAGAACGACGCCGCGGGCCTGGATGGGGGCGCTGATGAGGGAGTGGATACCGTGGTCGATGATCGCCTTGGCGCGCTCGGGGTCCTGCACGCGCCAGCCCGTGGCGGTCGGCAGATCGCTCACCAACTGGGACCGGCCGCTGCCGTAGCCGCGCGCCTGGGGCGTGGAGGGAAGGTAGTCGAAAAGCCGGCCCTGTTCGGAGAGCGGATGGTCGTCCTGTACGCCGCATACGGCCGCCCGCCGCATGTCCGTCGCCGTGGGGGCCGGCTCCTCGCCGTGCAGGACGGCGTCGGCAAGGTCCACGGTGACGAAGTCCGCGAAGCGAGGAATCGGGACCTGCGCCAACTCGTCGGCGGTGCGCAGCACGTCCAGGGTGGTACCGATGCGGAGTCCGGCGTCGTACAGCAGCCTGAGCCGCTCCCGTGCCACCTCCGCCCTGCCGGTCACCGCCTGCAACTCGGTGGAGTCGCGCAGTGTCACCACCGTTCCCTCGGGACCTCCCCCGAAGTCCGTGGGACGTTGGTTGACCGCGAGCAGCCGTTCGCCCGCGAGGTGCACCTCGTCGGTCGCCTCGCGCCCGGAGGCGAGCAGCGCCTTCATCTCGGGATCGAGGCCCGGCAGCTCCGAGACGAGCTGCCCCTCGACATCCGGGGGCAGCTCCAGCAGGCGTCTGGCCTCGTCGTTCGCCAGCATCAGCTGCCCGTCGGCGGCCACGATCAGCACCCCTTCCCGAACGGAGTGGAGCACCGTGTCGTGGTGCTCGTACATCAGGGTCATCTCGTCCGGGGCCAGGCTGTGTGTCTGGCGTCGCAGCCGCTTGCCCACCAGCGCCGTCACACCGGTGGACAGCGCGAGCGCTGCGGCCCCGGCGCCCAGGATGATCGGGAGTTGCCGGGCCACCTGACTTTCGACGTTCTCGACCTTCATCCCGGCCGAGACGAGGGCCACCACCTGGCTGTCGGCGTTCTCGATCGGGACCGTGGCCTGCACCTCGCGACCGAGTGGGCCGTCGACGCTCTCCACGTAGACCTCCCCCGCCAGCGACGGCCCGATCTCGCCCACGAACCGCTTTCCGATGCGGTCCGGCAAGGGGTGCGTATACCGGATGCCCTCGGTGTCCATGACCACGATGAAGTCGACGCCGGCGGCCCGGCGTGCCGCCTCGGTGAGTGGCTGGAGAATCCTGCTCGGATCCGGGGTCTGCAATGCCGCCAGGACGCCCGGTGAGTGCGCGAAGGTCTGTGCGACGGCCGTGGAGCGCCGCCTGGCCTCGGCGTTGTTGTCCCGCTCCGACTGCAGGATGAGAGCGATGACGCCGCAGGTCACGAGCAGCACTACCAGAGCCACCTGGAAAACCAGCACCTGCCCGGCCACGCTCCGCGTGCCCCTGCCCAGGAGGCGCTTGACTGATAGGTGTCGAAAACGGGCGAAAGATTTCGCCATGCGACCTTTTTAGCATCGGTGATCCCAAGTGGCCAGGGCTCGGCCGATCCGTGCCCGGCTGACCTCGGGCGCCCGGGCGGTATGCGCCGCATGGCTTCGATTCCTCCGGGTGTGGCCGTCCGGCGCGCGTTTCTCGCGTGCGTCGCATGATCCTTCCGCGCCCAATGCCCAATTAGGCCGATATGATGCATTTTGTGATCATGTCTGCATGGCCATGGCGCCGTCGCCCCGCCTACAGCGGCCGATGGGAAGCTGCCCGGCTGTCACCCCTCATCCTGACCGCCCTCATCGCCGGGCTGGCGTTCTCCACGCCCAGGGAGATCGCCTTCAGCCGCCTGCTGCCCGCCGCGCCCGCCCTTGCCGCCGCGATGTGGCCCGTGCTCCCCACGATCCTCATGGGGGCGTTCTGCCTGCTGCTCATGATCGTCCTCAGCTTCTTCCACACCGATCTGGGGACGCAGTACACGGCGGCCGCGATCATCGCGGTCACCTTGGCGGCCGCATACGGGAGCCATGTCCGACTTCAGCGTGAGGAAATGCTCTTCCAGATCCGGCTCGTCGCCGACGCGGCGCAGAAGGTGCTGCTGCGCCCGCTGCCACGCCGCATCGAGGGCGTCGAGATCGAGTCGCTGTACCTGGCGGCCCAAGAACAGGCCCGGATCGGCGGTGACTTCTACGAGGCGATCGGTACACCGCACGGGGTCCGGCTGCTCATCGGCGACGTACGGGGCAAGGGCCTGTCCGCAGTGGGGGCGGCCTCGGCGGTGATCAGTTGCTTCAGGGAGGCCGCCTATGACGAGCCCGACCTGCAGGGCGTCATCCACCGCCTCGAGACCGCCGTCACACGCCACAGCGCCGCCGTTCCGGCCCAGGACCAGCCCGAGCACTTCGCCACGGCTCTCCTCGCCGAGATCCCGCACGGCGGCGGCCAGGTACGGCTTCTCAACTGCGGGCATCCCCCGCCACTGATCACGCATCGCGGAAAGGTCCGGGTCCTGGTCCCGACCATCGCCTCCCCGCCGCTGAACCTCGCAGCGCTCATCGGCGACCGCTACTGGGTCGACGTCGTCGCCTTCGCCCCGGGGGACCAGTTGCTGCTCTACACGGACGGCGTATCGGAGGCCCGGGACCACGCGGGTGAGTTCTTCCCGCTGCCGGAGTGGATGCGGCGACAGGGCCTGGAGCAGCCCCGCGAGCTGCTCGACCAGCTGCACCGGGCTCTGCTGCAGCACTGCGGCGGAAGGCTCGACGACGACATCGCTGCCCTCGCGCTGAGGTCCTCCCACACGCAGGATCGGGGAGCCGTCGGCATCGAGGGCTGAGTCTCGTGTCCGCATGAGACACCCGCACCCGCACACGCAATCGCACCATTGCGCCGAACGCCCTGCCCGGTTTGCGTGCGCAGAGCCGTGGATACACGGTCGGGGCATTCCGGTCAGCACAGGAGAGGAAGGCCCGTGGGCCACGGCGGCTATGTCATCGCGGAATTGACCACCGGCCACCAGGCGTGGACCGCGCCGAGGCGGAGCGGACCATGAAGGAACTCGAGGGCTCCGACGCCGACGATCCGGAGTTCGCCTCCGTCAGCGGAGCGTTGATGACCGAGATCGGCTCGCATGTCCGCGACGAGGAGGACAACCTCTTTCCCCGACTGCGGTCGGCCGTCTCAGAGGACGAGTTGATGAAGCTGGACGACAGGTCCGCCGGGCCACGAAGACGGCCCCGATCCGTCCGCACCTGTCCGTCCCAGCCACCGCGTCGGCCAACAAGCATCCGGCCCCCGGCGGCGCGAGCATGGCGGACCGCATCACGGACGCCCTGACAGCACGCGGCAAGGACTGACGCCGCACGGCGCCCGGACCGGGTGGACGGGCGCCGCACCCTCCTCGAGCGTGTGCCCGTGACCACCGGCGCACCATCCGTCTCCCAGTGGAGTGTCGTTCATGGAACCGGTCGATCTGCCTCTTCCCGTAGTCAGGCGCCCGCAGGCGCAGACCGATGCGCAAGCCCTCGAACGGGATCTGCGGGCCCGGGTCGAGGGGGAGGTCCGGTTCGACCCGGGTACGCGGGCGGCGTACTCGACGGACGGCTCCAACTACCGGCAGGTACCCATCGGCGTGGTCGTTCCGCGGACAGTGGAGGCGGCCGTGGAAGCTGTGGCGGTGTGCCGGGAGCACGGGGCGCCGCTGCTGTCACGCGGTGGCGGCACCAGCCTGGCCGGTGAGTGCTGCAACACCGCGGTGGTGGTGGACTGGAGCAAGTACTGCAACCGGCTGCTGTCCGTGGATCCGGAGAACCGGCGCTGCGTGGTCGAGCCGGGCATCGTCCTGGACGACCTGAACCGGCAGCTGGCCCCGTACGGCCTGCAGTACGGGCCGAGGCCGGCCACCCACCCGAACTGCACCATCGGCGGAATGATCGGCAACAACTCGTGCGGATCGACGGCCCAGGCGTACGGCAAGGTCGTCGACAACCTGCACCGCCTGGAGGTCCTCAGCTACGACGGGGCCCGGATGTGGGTGGGGCGGACCGGCGACGCCGAACTGGGGAGGCTGACCACCGGCGAGGGTCGGCAGGCGGAGCTGTACCGGGGGCTGACGGCGCTGCGGGACCGGTACGCCGACCTGGTACGCGAGCGCTACCCCGACATCCCGCGCCGGGTGTCCGGCTACAACCTCGACTCGCTGCTGCCCGAGCACGGTTTCGACGTCGCCGGACTGCTGACCGGCTCCGAATCCACGCTGGTGACCGTCCTGCACGCAGAACTCGAACTCGTGCCCGTGCCGAAGCACACGGCACTGGTCGTCCTCGGATACCGGGACATCTGCGAGGCCGCCGACCACGTACCGGCCGTGCTGGAGCACGAGCCGGCGGCCCTGGAGGGTGTGGACCACCAGCTGGTCCATTTCCAGCAGGTCAAGCACCTCAACCCCGGGGCGCTGGAGGAGCTGCCCGAGGGGCGCGCCTATCTGATGGTGCAGCTCACCGGCGACACGCGCGAGGAGGTCGAGGCCAGGGCGCGGGAGCTGATCGAAGCCAAACCGGACGACGTCGGCCACACCTGGTACGACGACAAGCAGCACGTGCACGACCTGTGGCTGGTGCGCGAATCCGGCCTGGGCGCCACCGCGCACGTCCCGGGCAAGCCCGACACCTGGGAGGGCTGGGAGGACTCCGCGGTGCCGGTGGACCGCCTCGGCGACTACCTGCGCGACCTCAGGCGGCTGTACGAGGAGTTCGACTACGGGCACCCGTCCATGTACGGCCACTTCGGCCACGGCTGCGTCCACACCCGCATCCCCTTCGACCTGGAGTCCGAGGAGGGGATCGCCCGGATGCGGGAGTTCGTGGAGAAGGCCGCCGACCTGGTCGTCTCCTACGGCGGGTCGCTGTCCGGCGAGCACGGGGACGGCCAGTCGCGGGGCGAACTGCTGGGGAGGATGTTCGGACCCGAGCTCATCGAGGCGTTCGAGCGGCTGAAAGGACTGTTCGACCCCGGCAACCGGATGAACCCGGGCAAGATCGTGCTCCCGTACCGCCTCGACGACAACCTGCGCCTGGGCGCGGACTATCTGCCCCGGGAGCCGGAGACCGTCTTCGCCTTCCCCCACGACGACGGCAAGTTCAGCCGGGCCGCGGCCCGGTGCGTGGGCGTGGGCAAGTGCCGCTCCCTGGAGGGCGGGGTGATGTGTCCCAGCTACCGGGCCACCCGCGAGGAGGAGCACTCCACCCGGGGCCGGGCGCGACTGCTGTTCGAGATGGTCCGAAACGGTGACGACCCGCCGGTCACGGACGGCTGGCGGTCCGACGAGGTGCACGACGCACTCGACCTCTGCCTGGCCTGCAAGGGCTGCAAGACGGACTGCCCGGTCAACGTCGACATGGCCACCTACAAGGCGGAGTTCCTGCACCACCACTACAAGGGCCGGTTGCGGCCCCTGGCTCACTACTCGATGGGCTGGCTGCCCGCGATGGCCAGGGCAGTGGCGCTCGCGCCGCGTACCGTCAACGCGCTGGCCTCGGTGCCGGGGGTGGCCCGCGTCGCCAAGGCCCTCGGCGGTGTCGCCCCCGAGCGGGACGTGCCCGTCTTCGCCGAGCAGCGCTTCACCGACTGGTGGCGCGAGCGGGGCGGACCGCGCGGGGACGGACACCGCGGCGAGGTAGTGGTGTGGCCCGACACCTTCACCGACCACTTCCACCCGGCGGTCGGCATGGCGGCCGTCGAGGTCCTGGAAGCGGCGGGCTTCCGGGTCAAGGTGCCCGACGCGGCCGTGTGCTGCGGGCTGACCTGGATCTCCACCGGGCAACTGAACATCGCCAAGCGGGTCCTGGGCCATACCCTCGACGTGCTCCGCGAAGACCTGCGCCGGGGCACGCCCGTCGTCGGGCTCGAACCGAGCTGTACGGCCGTCTTCCGCGCGGACGCGGCCGAACTGCTGCCCAAGGACCCCGACGTGGGCCGCCTGCGGGAGCAGACCCGCACGCTGGCCGAACTCCTCGTCGAACGCGCCGAGGACTGGCAGCCGCCGCGCGTCGACGCGCGGGCGGTGGTCCAGCGCCACTGCCACCAGTACGCCGTCATGGGCTTCGACGCCGAACGGAAGGTGCTGGAGCGGGCCGGGGTGGACGCCGACGTGCTGGACGCGGGCTGCTGCGGACTGGCCGGCAACTTCGGCTTCGAAAAGGGCCACTACGACGTCTCCATGGCGTGCGCCGAGGCCGGGCTGCTGCCCGCGGTGCGGGAGGCGGACGAGGCGACACTCGTCCTCGCGGACGGCTTCAGCTGCCGCACACAGGTCGACCAGTCCGACGCCGGGCGCACCCCGCTGCACCTGGCGGAGGTGCTGGCGGCGGGCCTCAAGGGCCGGGAGGCGAGGCCGGAGCGGCCCGAGGCCCCGGGGGCACGGGCCCTGCTGCCGCTGGGCGCGGCCACTGCGACGCTGGCCGTGCTGGCAGCACTGGCCGGCGCGTGGCGCGCCCGCCGCCCGGGCTCACACCGGTCGTGAGCAGCGCCCACTGCTGCCCGCACACACGAAAGGGAACGCGGCCCGCTGTCGCGCCCGGGCCGCGGGCGGATCGCCGAGGGAAAGGTGCTGCCAGGTGGAAGGAACCTGGTCGTTCGGACTGGCAGTGCTGGTCGTGGCCGTGGCCGGTATGGCTGCGGTGGGGTCCAACCGGCTGAGCGAACGCACCCGCATCCCGGCCCCGGCGTTCTTCCTGGTGGTCGCCGCCGTCGCGGTGGACCTCTTCCCGGGGCTGCGGAAGCTGTCGACGGCGACCGTGCAGGACGTCGTGACCGTCGCCCTGGTGGTGCTGCTCTTCCAGGGCGGCATGGAGCTCGGATGGCGGCGCTTTCGGCCGGAGGCCCGCGCGATCCTCTCCATCGGCGTGCTGGGCACCTTCGCCACCGCCGGCCTGCTCGCCGCCGCGGCCCACTTCCTGCTCGGCCTCGACTGGCGCCCCGCCCTGCTGCTGGGCACCGCGCTGGCGCCGACCGATCCGGCCGTCGTCTTCTCGGTGCTCGGCCGCAAAAAGATCACCGGCCGCACCGGTGTCCTCCTGCCCGGCGAATCGGGCGCCAACGACCCCGTCGGCATCGCGCTCATGGCCGGACTGCTGGGCACGTCGACGGGGTCGGTCCTGGACACGGCCGGCCACACGGCGCTGATCTTCGTCCAGGAAATGGCCATCGGCGCGGCGATGGGCGCGGTGGGCGGCTGGGCACTCAAGGTCGTCATGCGCAAGGTGCCGCTGCCCGCCGAAGGGCTGTATCCGCTGCGTACCCTCGCCGGGGCGTTCGCGGTCTACGGACTGACGACGGTGGTCCACGGCTCCGGCTTCCTGGCGGTCTTCGTGGCCGGCGTCCTGCTCGGCGATGTCCGTGCGCCCTACAAGAGGGAGATCGAGCGCTTCCACACCGCCCTCGGCAGCCTGGGGGAGATCGTCGCCTTCGCCGTGCTGGGGCTGACCGTGCCGCTGTGGACCTTCACGGCGGAGGGCGCCTGGACGGACGGTCTGCTGCTGGCCGTACTGCTCGCCTTCGTGGTGCGTCCGCTCGTCATGGCGTCGTTGCTGTGGCGGATGCGCCTACGTGCGGGCGAGCGGGTGTTCCTCGCCTTCACCGGACTCAAGGGCGCCGTCCCGGTCCTCCTCGGCAGCTACCTCGTCAGCTCCGGGGTCGAAGACGCCGACCGGCTCTACGACATCGTCTTCGTCGTGGTCGTCTTCTCCGTCATCGTCCAGGGGTCACTGGTGCCCACGGTGGCCCGGCTGTCCGGGGTGCCGATGCGGTCCGTCGAACTGGAACCCTGGGCACTCGGCGTGCGTCTGCGCGACCGGCCGGAAGGTGTCGCCCGCCACGTGGTCGAGGACGGGTCCGACGCCGACGGCCGCAGTCTCGACGGCCTCGACATCGGTGAGGACACGTGGATCAGCGCGGTCGTCCGCGACGGGCGTCTCGTCCCGGTCCAGGGTTCCACGCGGTTGCAGGCGGGCGACGAGGTGCTGCTGCTCACCGGGGACGACGACGAGAAGTGCGCCGGACTGTTCACCGCCAGGCGGTCGTGACGGCGTCCTGGGCGCCGCCGAGGCGGACCGAGCACTCCAGCAGCAGGGCGTGAACGAAGCCCTGCGGAAGGTTGCCGCGCAGTTGGCGCTGCACGACGTCGTACTCCTCGGCGAACAGACCTGCGGGGCCGCATGCCGAGCGGGTGCGTTCGAACCACCGCACCGCATCGGTCTCAAGGCCCTGTGCGTGAGCGGCGAGTGCCATCGTGAAGCCGCACAGCAGAAACGCGCCTTCCGCGTCGCCCAGCGGCTTGTCCCCGTGCCGGAACCGGTAGACGTAGCCGTCGTCGGCCAGTCGGTGCGTCACCTGCGAGCGGGTGAGCGCGAGACTGGGGTCGGCGGGGGGCACGGCTCCGCGGGCCAGCGGCAGCAACAAGGCCGCTTCCGGGCCGGAATCGCCGACGGCGCGCTGCCAGTAGCCGTCCGGGTGCAGGCAGCGGGACCGGGTGTCGTCCAGGATGCGGTCCGCCAGCCGTGACCAGTCCGCGGACGCCGGGGTGCGCACCTCACGGGACAGGTCGCGCAACCCGACCACGCAGCACAGACGGGAGTGCGTCCACCAGCGGTTCTCCAATTCCCACAGCCCGGCGTCCGGTTGCGTCCAGCGGTCGGACACGGCCTCGGCGGCTGCCGTGGCTGCCGTGGCGGCCCGGGTGTCCAGGACGCCGTGGCGGGCGGCCGCGGCGAACAGCTGGAGCGCTTCACCGAACGCGTCGAGCTGGAACTGCCGGCCCGCCCGGTTCCCCGTCCGGTCGCTGCCACCGGGGTAGCCGACGAAGGGAAGACCGCGTTCGGCGGGGGGTGGCTCCCCGGTGACGGTGTATGCGGGGCGCAGGTCGGCGCCGTCTTCCAGGATGCGGTCGGAGACGAAGTGCACCGCGCGGTCCAGCAAGGGGTGGGGGCCGTGCGCGGCGACGGCGATGCCGGCGTAGCACTGGTCACGGATCCAGGCGTAGCGGTAGTCGTAGTCGCGGCCGGTGTCGGCGCGTTCGGGCAGGGAGGTCGTGGCCGCGGCGACCATGCCGCCGGTGGTGCTGGTCAGCCCGTTCAGGACGGCGTACGCCATACGGGCGTCGCGCGGTGCCGCGGTGCCGGAGCAGTCGGGCACGGCGGACTTCCACCACCTCTCAGTGGCGTCCCAGAGGGCGCGCGGGACGAGAGGTGTCTCCTGCGGTCCGGTGGCGATCTCCAGTACGAGGTCGTGGCTCCCGCCCTCGGGCAGCCGCAGGCGGGTGTGCACACCGTCCGGGCCGGGGCGGGCGTGGTCGGCGCCGGTGAACCGCAGGTGCAGGGGGCCGGAGCGGGCCCGCCAGGTGCCGCCGCCTTCGTGCAGGTCCGTCATGGGGTGGCGTCCGTAATCGCCGCGGACGTCGAGATCGATGTCGACGAGGGACTCGCCGCGAACGGCCCGGATCTGCCGGAGCAGCACCACGCGTCCCGCGTCGGCGGGGACGGCCAGGGCCTCCCGGCAGGAGACGATCCCGTCGGCGGTGACCCAGCGGCTGACGCGGATGAGTGTGCCGTCCTCGTAGGAGCCGGCCCACACGTTCCACGGGTCGGCAGGGCGGACCCGGTAGTGGCCGGGGCCGCCGAGGAGGCCGGCGAAGACGGTGCCGCTGTGCCAGGCCGGCGCGCACAGCCAGGCGATCTCGCCCCGCGGGTCGATGAGCGCGCCGCGTTCCCCGTCGGCGATCAGGGCGTAGTCCCGCAGTGCGAAAGGCCGGTCGGCGGGTTCATCCACGGGACGGGTGCTCATGTCGTGCGGTGGCGCTCCGCGGCCGCCCGGTCCAGCGTGAGGCCGTGCCCCGGTTCCCCGCCCGCGCCCGGTGCGACGGTGCCGCCCCGCGGATCGAGTGTGCCGTGGAACAGCATGTTCTCGATACGGACGTGGTCATGGAACCACTCCAGATGACGGGTGTTGGGTACGGCCGCGGCGACGTGGGCGTGCAGGTGGGGGGCGCAGTGTCCCGAGATGTGCAGTCCGAGTCCCTCGGCGACGGCCGCGGCGCGCAGCCACACGGTGATGCCCCCGCAGCGGGTGACGTCGGCCTGGAGGCAGTCGACGGCTCCCGAGGCCGCCATCCGGGCGAGGTACGGCAGGTCATAGCCGTACTCACCTGCTGCGACGTCCGCCCTGACGGCGTCCCGCACCACGCGCAGCCCGGTGAGGTCGTCGGAGGAGACGGGCTCCTCCAGCCAGGTGACGCCGAGGTCCGCCGTGGCGGCGGCCATGCGTACGGCCTGTTTGCGGGTGTAGCCGCCGTTCGCGTCGACGTACAGCTCGGCCGCGTCGCCCACGATGCGGCGGGCCAGCCGGGTGCGGTGCAGGTCACGGGCCTCGTGTTGTCCCCAGGACTCGGAGATCTTGATCTTCACCCGGTCGACGCCCTGATCGGCCCAGCCACGCAGTTGCCGTTCGAGGTGGGTGTCGTCGTACGTGGTCAGGCCGCCACTGCCGTACACCGCGACCTCGTCGCGCGCCGCGCCCAGCAGCCGCACCAGGGGCAATCCGAGGAGGCGCGCCTTGAGGTCCCACAGGGCGGTGTCGACGGCGGAGACGGCGCCGGCCGCGATGCCGGGCCTGCCGGTGTTGCGTACGGCCCGGCTCATGCGGTCGTTGGCGGCGGGGACGCCGAACGCGTCGTGCCCGACGACGAGGTCCGCGAGTTCGCCCTCGACGACCGGGGCGGTAGCGGCCGAGCCGTAGGTCCAGCCGATGCCGGTCTCTCCCGCCGCGGCGAGCTCGACCAGGACGAGCGTCGTGGAGTCCCAGGTGAGCGTGGCGTCCCCGCCCGGCAGATCCGTGGGGACACGGTAGACGGAGACGGACAGGTGTTCCACGGCGGGCCCGTTGTGGAACACCTGAACCTGTGGTGCCGGGTGGGTCACTTGTTCTTTTCCGTGCTGTCGTGGGCTCCGGCGCCAGGACGGTCGTCGCGATGCCGGCCGCCGGGCAGCATCTCCTGCACCTTGGCCTTCAGGCCCTGCCTGACCATGGAGCCGCGGTCGCTGTCACCGTGCAGGATGGCGGAGGCGGCGGCCTCGATCTGGTCCAGAGAGGCGTGCGGGGGGATCGGCGGGACGGCCGGGTCGGTGCGGAAGTCGATGACGAAGGGCCGGTCGGCGGCCAGGGCCCGGTCCCAGGCGGCCTCGACGTGCTCGGGCTTCTCGACCCGCACACCGTCCAGGCCGATGCGCTGGGCGATCTCCGCATACGGCAGATCCGGGAGGGACTGCGATTCCTCGAACTGCGGGGCACCGGACATGGCCCGCATCTCCCAGGTGACCTGGTTGAGATCCCCGTTGTTCAGCACGGCCACGATCAGCCGCGGGTCGGACCACTCGTGGTGGTACTTCGCGGCGGTGACCATCTCCATCATGCCGTTCATCTGCATAGCGCCGTCGCCGACCAGCGCGATGGCCGGACGGTCGGGATGCGCGAACTTCGCCCCGATGGCGTACGGCACGCCCGGCCCCATCGTCGCCAGCGTGCCGGACAGCGAACCGCGCATGTGGCCGCGCAGCCGCAGGTGACGGGCGTACCAGTTGGCGGCGGAACCCGAGTCGGCGGCGATGACGGCGTCGTCGGGCAACTTGCCGTCCAGGGCGTGCACCACGTACTCGGGATTGACCGGATCGGCGTCCACGGCCGCCCGCCGCTGCATGACCTCCCACCAGCGGGAGACGTTCTTCTCGATGCCCTCGCGCCACTTGCGGTTCTCCTTGCGGCGCAGGCGCGGCAGCAGCCGTCGCAGCGTCTCGCGGGAATCGCCGACGAGGTTCACCTCGAACGGGTAGCGCAGGCCGATCATGTGCGGGTCGATGTCGATCTGCACCGCCCGCGCCTGGTCCAGTTCCGGCATGAACTGCGTGTACGGGAAGCTGGAGCCGATCATCAGCAGGGTGTCGCACTCCTGCATCAGCTCGTACGAGGGGCGGGTGCCCAGCAACCCGATGGACCCGGTCACATACGGCAGGTCGTCGGGCAGGACGTCCTTGCCCAGTAGGGCCTTGGCCACCCCGGCGCCCAGCAGGTCCGCCAACTGCTCCACCTCGGCGCGCGCCCCGCGGGCACCCTGTCCGATCAGCACGGCGACCTTCTCGCCGGCGTTCAGCACCTCGGCGGCCCGCTCGATGTCCTCGTCCGCCGGCACCGGCGCGTACCGGCCCAGGCCCATGCTGGAGGGCACCATCTTGAACGCGTGGGTCGGCGGGCTGTAGTCGAGCTCCTGCACGTCGGCGGGCAGGATGATCGCGGTGACGGTGCGCTTGGCGTACGCGGTGCGCATCGCCCGGTCGATGAGGTTCGGCAGCTGCTCGGGCACCGTCGCCGTCTCGCAGAACTCCGAGGCGACGTCCTTGTACAGGCTGGCCAGATCTACTTCCTGCTGGTAAGAGCCGCCCATGGCGCTGCGGTTGGTCTGCCCGACCAGCGCCACCACGGGCACATGGTCCAGCTTGGCGTCGTAGAGCCCGTTCAGCAGGTGGATCGCGCCCGGTCCGGAGGTGGCGGCACACACGCCCACCCTTCCGGAGAACTTGGCGTATCCCACCGCCTGGAAGGCGGACATCTCCTCGTGCCGCGCCTGGACGAACTTCGGCTTGTTCCCGGCTCGTCCCCAGGCCGCCAGCAGGCCGTTGATGCCGTCGCCGGCGTAGGCGAACACATGGTCCACGTCCCAGTCGCGCAGCCGCTGGAGGATGTAGTCGGACACCTTCGTGCTGGCCATGAGAACTCCGTTTCCGATCCTGCGTACTGTGCGGCTGTCCGCGACACCCCTGCCCGGGCCGATCAGGGCAGCCGGGACGGCGGACCATTTCATGGGTAACCGTGCGGGTGCGAGGGAAACGCCGCAGCGCGGACGTCGCTCTCGCGGCTCACGACCAGCACGCTCTGCCGGACACGCCGTGAGAACGCCACCCGCTCCGGTGCCGTACGTCTGGATGCTCGGCCGGTGGTGCCGGGCGTTCGCGCCGACGTGCCCGTGCACTTCCGCACACCGTCCGTCCCCGGTACTCGGCTCGGTTCCGGAACGGTGTCCGGTTGTCCGGCCGCGGGTACCTGGCGTGTCGTTCTCCTGGACGGGGCGGGCGTCAGATCGGGAGCGGGCGATCGAGGGTCTCGGCGCTCGTGGTGTGGTCAGCGTGCTGCTGCGGGAAGGGCCTGCTGATCGGCGAGGGCGATGGCCAAGGCTCCGGCGGCTGTCGGGTGCAGTGGGGCGCGGCCCGTCGGTCCCTGTACGTAGGACTGGTCGCTGCACAGCCCGTGCCCCGCGAACTCGGGCTTCACCGGGGTGAAGCCCGCGGTTTCGGCTCCTTGCCGAAGCACGGAGTTGAGTGCCGTCAGTCGTGAGCGCAGGACCTGCACCTTCTGCTCGGTGAGACCCTCCTCGCGGAGACAGGCGACATCCGCGCCGAAGGGGTCGTAGTACTCGTTGACCAGCACCGCCGGACGGTTCGGGAGGGCGGCCAGGTCTTGCAGGAGCTTTCGGTAGTCGAGGGCGAACCGGGCGAGGCGGTTCTGGAAGAAGGCGGTGGAGGCGCGGTCGGCACAGGACGGGGCAGCCGCGCACAGCTTGACCAGGTCCGACCAGCGCACGTCGTTGGCCCCGACGCTGACCATGACCACGGATGCCTCGGTGGCCCGCAGTGCCTGGGCGAGCTGCGGCGGGGCCACCTGGCCCCCGGCGATCTGCACGCCGAGGAGGCCGTCGCGGATCGTGGCGCCTGAACAGGCGAGGTTCAGCACGTACCAGTCGTTGGTCCGCGCCAGTACCTGGGGATAGGAGTCCGCGCTGCGTCGGCAGGCCCGGTCCAGATCGGTGGGGCGGGGCAAGGGACGGTTTCCGGTACCGGCGGCCGTCGAGTCACCCAGGACCACCGCCCGTACACCGCTCAGGGGCGGGCCTTCGGTCCTGGGCACGGAGGACAGAGGGCTGTCGCCGACCAGATCCTGGAGGGACCGTACGTTCCGCAGCGCCCGGGGGGTGTCCGAGGCCAGAAGATAGAAGCCCACGGCGTTGACCGCCGTCACCAGGGCGACACCGGCGGCCAGCACGATGACGGTCCGCCTCGGCGGCATACGGCGCAGCCCCGTCCAGGCGGCCAGGGGGAGCAGGATCAGCCCGGCGGCCACCGCGGTCTCCCACGCTCCGTAGCGGAACCATCCCGTCGCCAGCTTCCGGCCCACCTCCAGGGTGAGCCGCTCGTGGTCGCCGGACCGTAGGAGCCGGGCCACCTCGGCGTCTTCGTTGATGCGGGTCAGTTCCAGCCTGGGCTTGATCGGCCCGTCGAAGTGCTGCCGGGTGGGTATCCGCTGGCCGAACAGGTCGAGCTGTCCAGGTCCGGACAGACTCCACTCGAGCGGCGCGGCGCCCACCCGTACCGTCTGACCGGCCGCCGACACCGGTTGCAGCGGAGAGATACGCACCGCCAGCCATATCGCCCCCAGCGCCAGAGCCGAAAGCGCGAGAGCGTACACAACCGTGACCGCCGCTCGACGTGCCGCCTCACCACACGCCCGCAGCGCTGGTCGACTCCGCTTCACCTTCGCAGCTCCCGTTCCGCGGCCGCTGAAGCGCACGTCGGCACCCTCACCACGGCCAGGGCCGTTCGGCTTCTGCTTCCGTGACTCCTGAACGCCTGTCCAACCGGCCACAGAGGTGCGACAGCGCGCCCTTTCATGGGTAACCGCGCAGATCATACGGAAAAGTGCGCTTTCGTGCATCTGCGAGTGCCGGGGTCGGCGGACTGCTCACGCCTTCGGGTGCGCTGGGCAGGCCGCGGGCGGCCGCCGGCCGCACGATGGGGCACCGAGGGCCCCGCCGTCGCGGGGATGTCCGGTGAGAAGCGTCGCGTCGCTGTCCGTGCCGGCGTCCTCAAGCAGGGGAGGCGTCCCTCGAGTCAGGGAGAGGTATGACTGAGACCGACTCCGACGAGGCCGGGAGCAGCCGGCGCTCGGAGCACCGCGATCCGAGGTCTGGCACGGTCGACCCGTGTCACGTCGGGGCGAACCCGGATGTCTGCTACCCGGTCGCGCTCTCCGGGAGCGTGCGGAGGGAGCGGGTGTTCGCGGCCTCCTTCGCTGGTGAGCGCGTCGCGCTCCACCGCGGTCAGAGCGGTGCCGTCCGTGCGCTGGAGGGCAGGTGCGCGCACCGGCAGGTGTGGCCGGCCGCCGCGCGGAGTGCGGGGCTACCCCGTGTGCGGCGTACGGCATCCCGCCACCTGCGGCGCCACCCCGGCCGGCGGCCGGGCCCGGCGCGCGGCCACCACCACTCGGAAGGGCCTGCCATCCCGCAGGCCCTGGGCCCTCCGCCGAGCTGCCGGGCGGATGAACGCGGTGACCGCCACCCCACGCGGAACCGCCGGCCCTGGGCCTGGCGCCGGAGGTGTGGCGTCGGACGGCCTCCCGTCGAACCTCCCGTACTGCCGCCACCCGGCCGTCGTCCCCGCCCGCACTCGTCGAGGTGATCATGCGTCTGCTTCTCGTCCACCCCAGTGCCCTGCTGTACTCGGAGATCTTCCTGCGGCTGGAGCCGCTCGGTCTGGAACGGGTGGCCGGCGCGGCGCGGGACGCCGGTCACGAGGTGAGAGTCGTGGACCTGCAGGTGACCAGTGAGAGGGAGCTGGCCCGGGAGTTCTCCTCCTTCCGTCCGGATGCCCTGGGCGTGTCCCTGAACTACCTGGCCAACATTCCCGAGGCGATCGCTCTCGCGCACGCGGCCAAGCGCGCGCACCCCGGCTGTTTCGTCTTCTTCGGCGGGCACAGTGTCTCCTTCGTGGCCGAAGACGTGCTCGAACAGGCTGATGGGGCCGTGGACGCGGTGGTGCGGGGTGAAGGTGAACCGGCCGTGGCCCCGCTGCTGGCGGCGGTCCGGGACGGCGGCGTCGACGGCGTGCCGGGGATCGTCACTCCGACCGGCCGCGGCCCGGAACCGCGGATGCTGCACGGCATCGACAGCCCCGTACCGGCCCGTGACCTCACCCGCCACCGGCGCCGGTACTTCATCGGGGAACTGGACCCGTGTGCGTCGATCGAGTTCACCCGGGGCTGTCCCTGGGACTGCTCCTTCTGCTCCGCCTGGACCTTCTACGGCCGCAGCTACCGCAAGGCCTCACCCGAGGCGGCGGGCGCGGAGATGGCGAGCATCCGGGAGCCGAACGTGTTCATCGTCGA
>NZ_JBHVCP010000030.1:0-95251 GCF_042803315.1 Streptomyces sp. NPDC057424 | reverse complement strand
ATGCCTTTCGGGCGCGTGGGGGTCCGGGGGCGGGCCGACGCGCACCGTCGGCCGGCCCCCCGCTCACTCACCTCATGTACCGCCCCCCAGCCGCCCCGCCTCCCGCGCCCAGCGGTACTTCGCGCCGAGCACGGCCACCGGCTTCTCGGTCGTGTACGGGTAGGCCACGACCCCGCGCTCGAAGAGGTACTGGCAGGCCTCCTCGACCTCCACGTCTCCCGCGAGCGACGCCACCACGGGCTTCTCGATCCCGCGCTCCCGGAACTCGGCCACCACACGCGCGGTGAGCTCCGCGAAGACCATGGGAGGAGTGACGATGGTGTGCCAGTAGCCGAGGACCAGCGCGTGGATGCGCGGGTCCTCCAGACCCAGCCGGATCGTCGCCTCGTACGTCGACGGCGGCTCGCCCCCGGTGATGTCCACCGGGTTGCCCGCGGCCCCGAAGGGCGGGATGAACTTCCGGAACGCCTCGTCCAGGTCAGGCGGGATCTCCATCAGGGACAGCCCGTTGTCGGTCACCGCGTCGGAGAGCAGCACACCGCTGCCGCCGGCGCCCGTGATGATCACGACGTTGTCGCCCTGGGGAGCGGGCAGCACCGGCAACGCGCGCGCGTACTCCAGCATCTCGTTCAGCCCCGGCGCCCGGATCACCCCGGCCTGCCGCAGGATGTCGTCGTACACGGCGTCGTCGCCCGCCAGGGCACCGGTGTGCGAACCGGCCGCCCTGGCCCCCGCCGCCGTCCGCCCGGCCTTCAGCACGACCACCGGCTTCTTCGGCACGGTCGCCCGCGCGGCCTCCACGAAGGCGCGGCCGTCCTTGAGGTCCTCCAGGTGCATCGCGATGCAGTCGGTGTGCGGGTCCTCGCCGAACCAGGTCAGCAGGTCGTCCTCGTCCAGGTCCGACTTGTTGCCGAGCCCGACGATCGCCGACACACCCGTCTTGGTGGTGCGGGCGAAGCCCAGGATGGCCATCCCGATGCCGCCCGACTGCGAGGTCAGCGCCACCCCGCCCTTGACGTCGTACGGCGTGCAGAACGTGGCGCACAGGTCCTGCCAGGTCGAGTAGTAGCCGTAGATGTTCGGCCCCAGCAGCCGTACTCCGTACCGCTCGGCGATCGCCACGATCTCCGCCTGGAGTTCGTGCTCGCCGGTCTCCGCGAAACCGGAGGGGATCAGTACCGCGTTCGGGATCCCCTTGCGCCCCACCTCCTCCAGGGCCGGGGCCACGAACTTGGCGGGGATCGCGAAGACCGCCACATCCACCTCACCGGGAACGTCCGTGACACTCTTGTACGCCTTGCGGCCCAGAATGTCATCGGCCTTGGGATTCACCGGATGGATGTCCCCGGCGAAGCCGCCGTCGATGAGGTTGCGCATCACCGAATTGCCGATTTTGCCCCGCTCGTTGGACGCGCCGATCACCGCGACCGAGCTCGGCTGCATCAGCCGGCGCATCGACGCGAGGATCTCGTCCCTCGAGTACGTCCGGCGCGGCGCGGGCTGCGACTCGGCGAGGATCACCCGGATGTCGGCGGCGACGGCCCCTTCCGCCGTCGCGATCACCGGGTTGAGGTCCACCTCGGCGATCTCGGGGAAGTCCGCGACGAGTTGCGACACCCGTCGGATCTGCTCGGCGACGGCCCACCGGTCCACGCCCACCTGGCCGCGCACCCCGCGCAGGATCTCCGCGGAGCGGATCGAGTCCAGCATCGACAGCGCCTCGTCGGCGTCCACCGGGGCGAGCCGGAACGTCACGTCCTTCAGGACCTCGACGAGCACTCCACCGAGCCCGAAGGCGACCACCTTCCCGAACGTCGGGTCCGTGACCGCCCCGACGATGACCTCCTGCCCCTTGGGCAGCAGCTCCTGCACCTGCACACCCGAGATGCGGGCATCGGGGTCGTACGCACGCGCGTTGTCGATGATGGTGTGGAACGCGGCCCGTACGTCCGTGGCGCCCTCGACCCCGACGATCACCCCGCCGGCGTCGGTCTTGTGCAGGATGTCCGGCGAGACGATCTTCATCACGACGGGCCCGCCGAAGCGCGCCGCGAACGCCACGGCCTCGTCGACGTCCGTCGCCAGTTCCTCGCCCGGTACGGCGATCCCGTACGCGTCGGCGATCACCTTGCCCTCGGGCGCGGTCAGCGCGGTCCGCCCCTCGGCCCGCGCGGACTCCAGGAGGGACCGCACCCGCAGGACCCGGTCTTCCGCCATCACGTCAGATCACTCCGTTCGACTTGAGCAGGCGCACTTCCTCGTCGCCGAGGCCGAGTTCGCCGACGTAGACCTCTTCGTTGTGCTCACCGAGCAGTGGGGAGCTGGTCACCTCGACGCGGGAGTCGGACAGCTTGAGCGGGCTGCCGACGGTCACGAAGTCGCCGCGCTCGGGGTGGGGGACGGTGACGACCATCTCGTTGGCGACGAGCGAACGGTCCTCGATGATCTCCCGGGTGGACAGGATCGGCCCGCACGGGATGTTGCGCGCGTTGAGCCGCTCCAGGACCTCCCACTTGGGCAGCGTCGAGGACCACTCCTCGATCAGCTGGAACATCTTGCCGAGCTTGGGCAGCCGCGCCTCGGGCGTCGCCCACTCGGGGTCGTCGGCCAGCTCGGGCCGGCCGATGAGCTCGCTGATCGGCTGCCAGCCGACGGGCTGCACGATGACGTACACGTAGTCGTTCGGGCCGCCCGGCGCGCACTTGACCGCCCAGCCGGGCTGGCCGCCGCCCGACGCGTTTCCGGACCTGGGAACCTCGTCGCCGAAGTCCTCGTTGGGATATTCGGCGAGCGGCCCGTGTGCCAGACGCTGCTGGTCCCGCAGCTTCACCCGGCACAGGTTGAGTACGGCGTGCTGCATGGCCACGTTGACCCGCTGCCCGCGCCCGGTGCGCTCCCGTTGGTAGAGCGCGGCGAGGATGCCCGCCACGGCGTGCACACCCGTCCCCGAGTCCCCGATCTGGGCCCCCGTCGCCAGCGGCGGCCCGTCCTCGAAACCGGTGGTCGACATCGACCCGCCCATGGCCTGCGCGACGACCTCGTACGCCTTGAAGTTGGTGTACGGGCCCTCGCCGAACCCCTTGATGGAGGCATAGACGATCCGTGGATTGATCTCCTGGATGCGGTCCCAGGTGAAGCCCATCCGGTCCACCGCGCCCGGGCCGAAGTTCTCGACCATGACGTCGGAGCGCCGGATCAGCTCGGTGAGGATCTCCTTGCCGCGCTCGGTCTTGGTGTTGAGGGTGATGCTCCGCTTGTTGCAGTTGAGCATCGTGAAGTAGAGGGAGTCGACGTCCGGGAGGTCACGCAGCTGCTTGCGCGTGATGTCTCCGGTCGGCGCCTCCAGCTTGACGACGTCCGCGCCGAGCCAGGCGAGCAGCTGGGTCGCCGAGGGCCCGGACTGGACGTGGGTCATGTCCAGGACGCGGATACCTTCGAGGGCCTTGGTTCCTGTCATCGGGGCACCTCACTTGTACATGGTCTGGTTCATGGTTCCGGGGGCGTACGCGTCGGGGTCGACCCAGACGTTGATCAGCGACGGCTTGCCGGACTCGCGGGCGCGCAGCAGGGCCGGGCCGATGTCGGCGGGGTCGCGGACCTCCTCGCCGTGGCCGCCCAGCATCCGGGCGAACTCGTCGTAGCGGACGTCGCCGAGGGTGTTGCCGATCCGCTCGCGGTCCTTGCCGTACTTGGCGGCCTGGCCGTAGCGGATCTGGTTCATGGAGGAGTTGTTGCCGACGATGCCGACGAAGGGGAGGTCGTAGCGGACGAGCGTCTCGAAGTCCCAGCCGGTCAGGGAGAACGCGCCGTCGCCGAAGAGCGCGACGACCTCCTTGTCGGGCCGCGCCTGCTTGGCCGCGAGCACGAAGGGGACGCCGACGCCGAGCGTGCCGAGGGGGCCGGGGTCCATCCAGTGCCCCGGCGATTTGGGCTGCACGACCTGACCGGAGAAGGTGACGATGTCGCCGCCGTCGCCGATGTAGATGGAGTCCTCGGTGAGGAAGTCGTTGATCTCGCTGACCAGGCGGTAGGGGTGGATGGGTGAGGCGTCGGACTTCAGGTTGGGCAGCCGCTTCTCCAGAGCGGTCTGCTCGGCCGCCCGCAGCTCGTCCAGCCACTCCTTGCGCCTGGACGCACCTCCGTTGCCGTATCCATGAGAAGCGTGCCCGGAGGCCGCCTCGGTCACCGACTTCAGCACCAGGCCGGCGTCGCCCACGATGCCGAGGTCGATGTCGCGGTTCTTGCCGACCGTGCGGTAGTCGAGGTCGATCTGCACGACGGTCGCGTGCGGGGACAGCCGCTTGCCGTAGCCCATGCGGAAGTCGAACGGCGTCCCGACGATGACGATGACGTCGGCGTTGGAGAAGGCGTACCGGCGGGAGAGCTGGAAGTGGTGCGGGTCGCCGGGCGGGAGGGTGCCGCGTCCCGCGCCGTTCATGTAGGCGGGGATGTTGAGGGCCCGCACGAGTTCGATGGCCGACTCGGTGCCCCGGGTCGTCCACACCTGGCTGCCGAGCAGGATGGCCGGCTTCTCGGCGTGCACCAGCAGGTCGGCGAGCTTCTCGATCGCCTCGGGGTCGCCGGCCGAGCGGGTCGAGGCGCGGTAGGCGCCCTCCTGCGGCACACGCGCCTTGGCGGCCGGCACCTTGGCGTCCAGCACGTCGCGCGGGATCTCGAGGAAGGAGGGCCCGGGTGCGCCGTGGAAGCACTCGCGGAACGCCATGGACACCATGTCCGCGGCGCGGGCCGTGTCGGGCACGGTCGCCGCGAACTTGGTGATGGGGTTCATCATGTCGACGTGCGGCAGGTCCTGCAGGGACCCCATCTTGTGCTGGGTGAGAGCTCCCTGACCGCCGATCAGCAGCATGGGGGATTCCGCGCGGAAGGCGTTGGCGACGCCGGTGACGGCGTCGGTCGTCCCCGGTCCCGCGGTGACCACGGCGCAGCCTGGTTTGCCGGTGATGCGCGCGTAGCCGTCGGCGGCGTGGGCGGCGACCTGTTCGTGGCGTACGTCGACGACCTCGATGCCCTCGTCGACGCAGCCGTCGTAGATGTCGATGATGTGGCCGCCGCACAGCGTGTAGATGCGGTCGACCCCCTCGGCCTTCAGCGCCTTGGCTACGAGATGACCACCGGAAATCACGTCCTGGGTGTCCTCGGGCATGGCGAAGTCCTGTCCCTTCGTAGGGGGTTGGAGCGGCTCGCAGTACATTGCATACAGTCGACGAATACTGTATGAAGCTTGTTATCCCGCATCCGGTGGGTGGTGTCCAGGGGGCGTGCGGCATTTTCAGGGGACTGGGGGTCGCTCTCCGGAAGACACAGCAGTCAGGAGCCGAAATGGACCTGTACGAACACCAGGCAAGGGAACTCTTCGAAGAACACGGCATCTTGGTGCCGCGGGCCGAGGTGACCGACTCGCCCAAGGAAGCGCGCGAGATCGCACGCCGGCTCGGCGGTCGGGTCGTGGTGAAAGCCCAGGTGAAGACCGGCGGGCGCGGCAAGGCCGGTGGCGTGAAACTGGCCGCCGACCCGGCCGCCGCGGAGCTGACCGCACGCCAGATTCTCGGCATGGACATCAAGGGCCACACGGTCGGCACGGTCATGCTGGCTCAACCGGTGCACATCGAGACCGAGTTCTACGTGTCCTATGTACTCGACCGTGCGGCGGGCCGCTTCCTCGCCATCGCCTCGGCCGAAGGCGGCATGGACATCGAGGAGATCGCCGCCACGAGGCCGGAAGCGGTCGCCCGCATCCCCGTCGACCCGGCCGAGGGCGTGACCTCGGCCAAGGCCACCGAGATCGCCGACGCGGCCGGACTGCCGCACCACGCCGTCGACGTGCTGGTACGCCTGTGGGAGGTCCTGGTCCGCGAGGACGCCCTCCTCGTCGAGGTCAACCCGCTCGTCCGCACGAAGGAGGGCCGGATCCTGGCCCTCGACGGCAAGGTCACCCTCGATGACAACGCCCGTTTCCGGCAGGCACGCCGGGGCGCGGACGACACCGGGCACGGCGACCCGCTCGAGGCGGCCGCCGCCGCGAAGGGCCTCAACTACGTCAAGCTGGACGGCGAGGTCGGCATCATCGGCAACGGGGCCGGCCTCGTCATGTCGACGCTCGACGTGGTCGCGGGATGCGGCGCGCGACCCGCCGACTTCCTCGACATCGGCGGCGGGGCGAGCGCCCAGGTCATGGCGGACGGACTGTCGGTCATCCTCTCCGACCCGGCCGTGAAGTCAGTCTTCGTCAACGTCTTCGGCGGGATCACCGCCTGCGACGCGGTCGCCGACGGCATCGTGCAGGCCCTGGAGACCGTGCGGCTGACCAAGCCGCTCGTCGTACGTCTCGACGGCAACAACGCGGCCCGGGGCCGGGCCGTGCTCGACGAGCACGCCCATCCGCTGGTCCAGCAGGTCACCACCATGGACGGCGCCGCCGCCCGTGCCGCCGAACTCGCCACCACGGCCTGAGGAGAGGGAAAGCCATGGCCATCTACCTCACCACGGAGAGCAAGGTCCTCGTCCAGGGCATGACCGGCGGCGAGGGCATGAAGCACACCCGGCGGATGCTCGCGGCCGGCACGAACGTCGTCGGCGGCGTCAACCCGCGCAAGGCCGGCCGCAGCGTCGACTTCGACGACCGTTCCGTGCCCGTCTTCGGCTCGGTCGCCGACGGGATGCGCGCCACCGGAGCGGACGTCACCGTCGTCTTCGTGCCGCCCGCATTCGCCAAGGCGGCCGTCGTCGAGGCCGCCGACGCCGGTATCGGCCTCGCCGTCGTCATCACCGAGGGCATCCCCGTCCACGACTCCGTCGCCTTCACCGCGTACGCCGAGGGCAAGGGCACCCGCATCGTCGGCCCCAACTGCCCGGGCCTCATCACACCCGGCCAGTCCAACGCCGGCATCATCCCGGCCGACATCACCAAACCGGGCCGCATCGGACTGGTCTCCAAGTCCGGCACGCTGACGTACCAGCTCATGTACGAGCTGCGCGACATCGGCTTCTCCACCTGTGTCGGCATCGGCGGCGACCCCGTCGTCGGCACCACGCACATCGACTGCCTCGCCGCCTTCCAGGACGACCCCGACACCGATCTGATCGTCCTCATCGGCGAGATCGGCGGCGACGCGGAGGAGCGCGCGGCGGCGTACATCCGGGAGCACGTCACCAAGCCGGTCGTCGGCTACATCGCCGGATTCACCGCACCCGAGGGCAAGACCATGGGGCACGCCGGCGCGATCGTGTCCGGCTCCTCCGGCACGGCCACCGCGAAGAAGGACGCCCTGGAGGCGGTCGGCGTGAGCGTGGGCAGCACACCGACCGAGACGGCGAAGCTCGTGCTCGCGCGACTCGAAGGCCGGTAGCCCGGGCCTCCGACGCCGATCCCCGCCCCCGACGCCGATTCCCCGCCCCCGACTGTGCACCGAGAGCGGAGCAAACCCCATGGCACCCACCCTCACGCTCAAGACCGGCACGTCCTGGCCCGACGCGTGGCGGCGCTGTCTCACGGTCGCCCCCGAGGCCTTCCGCGACGACCGGGTCCTCAATCTCTGGAACAGCGCATGGCAGGAGGACGGCCGGGTCCTGCCCGCGGTCAGCCCGGTCGACGGCGGCCCCGTCGCCGGCCCGCCACTCCTGGACGGGGCCACCGCGCACCGGGCCGTGTGCGCCGCGCTCGACCAGCACCGCGCCTGGCGGCACCTCCCCCTGGAGGAGCGCCGGGCCCGGGTCGCAGCCACCCTCGACGCCCTCGCCGAGCACCGCAACCTGCTCGCACTGCTGCTCGTCTGGGAGATCGGCAAGCCCTGGCGGCTCGCCCAGGCGGACGTCGACCGGGCCATCGACGGGGTCCGCTGGTACGTCGACGGCATCGAGCCGATGCTCGTCGGCCGGGCTCCGCTGGACGGCCCGGTGTCCAACATCGCCAGCTGGAACTACCCGATGAGCGTGCTCGTTCACGCAGTGCTGGTCCAGGCACTGGCAGGCAACGCGGTCATCGCCAAGACCCCGACCGACGGCGGTGTCGCCTGCCTGACCCTGGCCTGTGCCCTCGCCGCCCGCGAGGGAATTCCCGTGACCCTCGTCAGCGGCAGCGGAGGCGAGCTGTCCCAGGCGCTGGTGCGGGCGCCCGAGATCGGCTGCGTCTCCTTCGTCGGCGGCCGCGACACCGGCGCCGCCGTGGCCACGGCCGTCACCGACCTCGGCAAACGGCACGTACTCGAACAGGAGGGACTCAACACCTGGGGCATCTGGAACTACTCGGACTGGGACACGCTCACCGCGGTGATCCCCAAGCTCTTCGACTACGGCAAGCAGCGCTGCACGGCGTACCCGCGCTTCGTCGTCCAGCGGCACCTGTTCGACGCTTTCCTGGCGGCGTACCTCCCGGCGGTGCGCACCCTGAGGGTCGGGCACCCGCTCGCCGTGGAGCAGCAGGACGACCCGTACCCCGAGCTGGACTTCGGGCCGGTCATCAACGCGGCCAAGGCCAAGGAGCTGCAGGACCAGGTCGCCGAGGCGATCGAGCGCGGCGCCGTACCGCTGCACCGCGCCACGCCCGACGACGCCCGCTTCCTGCCCGGCCAGGACACCTCCGCCTACGTCCATCCGGTCACGCTCCTCGACCCGCCCTCGTCCTCTCCGCTGCACCACGCGGAGCCGTTCGGCCCGGTCGACACGATCGTCCTGGTCGACACGGAGGCGGAGCTGCTGGCCGCGATGAACGCCTCCAACGGCGCGCTGGTCGCCACGTTGTCCACGGACGACCGGGCGACCTACGACCGGCTCGCCCCGCACATCCGCGCGTTCAAGGTCGGCCACGGCGCGCCCCGCTCCCGGGGTGACCGCGACGAGCTGTTCGGCGGGCTCGGCGCGTCCTGGCGGGGCGCGTTCGTCGGCGGCGATCTGCTGGTGCACGCCGTGACCCGGGGTCCGAAGGGGGAGCGGCTGCCGGGGAACTTCCCGGAGTACCGACTGCTGCCATGAGAAGGGGTGCGCGGCCGACGCCGGTTCACCACACGGCTCGTCCGGTGGGTGTTGGCGTCGACCGCCGACACCGCCCGACGCCGGCCCGGCCCTGCAGCCCTACCGCTGCCGCAAGGATGCGGCAGGCCCGGGCGGTCTGTGCTGCCTGTGCTGCCGCGCCCGGCCGCCCTGCTCCTGCCCGAGCGCCCCGCGTGTCCCTCAGCCGATGCCCTGCCGGTCCGGGCGCAGAGCGAACTCCCGGTCCGAGGTGGTCGGCGCGGCCGAGTCGACAGCTTGCCGGAGCAGTGCGTGATGGCGCAGCAGTGGCTCGCGGCGGTCCGGCGGGGCGAGCAGGAGCAGGTCGTCAAGCCCGGCCAGCATGCGTCGCGAGACCTGCGGGCTCCCGGCGGCGCAGCCTCGTACCTCGGTGAACCCGAGATCCACCAGCTCGGTCCACCCCGGCACCGGCTGCACCAGCCGCACGGTACCGTCCCGGTCCCGGTGCAGGGCGGCGTCCAGCGGCCGCCGGCTCAGCGCGGCCAGGAACTGGACGATACGGTCCAGCGCTTGCACGGCGGTCGTCGGATCGTTGATCGCGGAGGACAGGGCGCGCAACGCGATGTCGGACAACTGCCGCAGCCCGAAACCGAGATCCTGGTGGTAGGTCCGCTCCACCCCCACCGAGATCGCGTAGCGCAGTACCCTGCGCGGCGGGACCGGCCCGCCGTGCACCGCCAGGACGGGCATGCCGGGCACCACGAAGTCCCCGATCCGCGGGATCAGCCGCAACACGACCCCGTGTTTGCGGGCCACCCGCACCAACCGCGCGATGTGCACGTCCCGCAGCACTCCCGCCCGGCCCTCGTGCGGCACCCGCGCGGTCTCCGTGCCGAGGCCGGGAGCCTCCCGCCCGCCCGTCGGCACGGGCATCGAGGCGGCCACCCGGAACGACTCCGAGGCGATCCGCGCGATCACATGGCTGATCCGCATCAGTCGCAGGGTGGCGTTCACGTACAGCACGAAGAGCAGCAGGCTCAGCCCGACCATGCAGAGGGTGAGGACCGACTGCACCAGAGGCACCGACGTGACGGCCCGGGGATCCTGGACACTGTCGAAGCTCGTCAGGACCAGCAGGGTCAGCACGAACGTCGCCAGGAAGACCGCGAAGGTCGCCTTGGTGATCCGGCTGCGGACGAAGAGCCGCACCACGCGTGGGGTGAACTGCCCGCTCGCCATCTGCACGGCGACCAGCGAGATGCTGAAGACCACACCGATGAAGGTCATCATCGCCGAGCCGACCGCGCTCACCACGGCCTTGGCGTCCTCAGCGAACCGGAGCAACTCGTCGAGCGTCTCGTAGTCCCGGTCCTCCTGAAGCGCGTCGACGATGGCCGTGTCGAGCGCCTGCGCCCCCACCCAGACCACGAAGACGCTCACCATCGCCGCGGTCGGGGCGAACCAGAACGTGTCCCGCAGATGCTCCCTGAGCGGCGACAGCGCACGCGGGCGACGCCCCGCCGGGGAGCTCGGCGTAACCATCCAGTCACTCATGGTGTGACCCTAGGGGTATCGGAGCGCGAGGTCCCGGACCCCCGCCAGGCGGACGGAAACGCAGGTGAAAGGCACTCCGAAAGCTTGGTATTGTTGTCCGTGTCGCCGCGGGGAGCACCCCTGCGAGGTGGCGGACACCTGGTCCGGGTGGCGGAATGGCAGACGCGCTAGCTTGAGGTGCTAGTGCCCTTTATCGGGCGTGGGGGTTCAAGTCCCCCCTCGGACACAGACCAGCTCGGGCGGGTCGAGATCTTCTCGACCCGCCCGAGCTGTTGTGCGTCCCCGCGGCTCAGCGCCGGTAGCCCCGCAGCTTGCGGTACAGCGTCGCCCGGCCGATCCCCAGTGCCGCCGCTGCACGCGCCTTGTTGCCGCCGTGGCGGCGCAGCGCCTCCAGGATCGCGGCGCGCTCGGCGTGTTCCATCGGGCTGAGCGGGCGCGCGGCCGGTCCTTCCCGGACGGCGTCCGGCAGCTCCGCCCGGCGTACCGGCCCGGACAGCCGCCGGTGCTCCGCCAGGGCTCGTACGACATGGGCCAGCTCGGTGACGTTCCCGGGCCACGGGTACAGCTCGAGCGCGCGCAGGGCGTCCAGGGTCCAGGTCAGCGGCGGCTGCCCGGGTGCCGGGCGGGGTGTGAGGGCAGGCAGGAGTTCCCGTATGTCCTCGGTGCGTTCCCGGAGTGGCGGCAGGGTCACCGAGCGGGCGGACAGTTTGTCCAGCAGGCGCTGCAGGCAGGGGCCGGCCGGGGCGCCGGGTGTGTAGGTGACCAGCAGCCGGGTGTCCGGGTGCGAGTCGAGCAGCGAGTTGAGGGCGGCCACGCCGGGCTGCGCGAGGCGCTCGGCGTGGCGGAGCAGGAACGGGCGATCGGGCCGCCACGCCGGCAGGGCCTGGCCGAGCTCGGTGTCCCGTGCCGCGTCGGCGACCTGGACGGGGTCCGGGCCGAACAGCTCCCGTGCCAGTGCGGACTTGCCCGTGCCGCGCTCACCGGTGAGCAGCAGGGGCTCCGGGGAGCGGGCCAGTTCGACGGCTTGGCCGACGGCGTGCCGCCAGGGGACCGAGGAGCCGGTCAGGGCGAGCGGCGGGGACGGGGCCGGGGCCGGGGGCGCCGGAGCGTCGAGCGCTTCCAGGACGGCCACGATCCCGATGGCCCGGCCGTCCAGACGTACCGGTGCGATGCGTGCGGTGCATCCGGCTCCCTCCGGCAACTCCGCGGCGTCTGTGACGTCTGCGACGTCCATGTCCGGTGCGCCGACCGCCGTATGCTCCAGAACCCCGAGCACCTCGGGCGTCAGCAGCCGCTGCGCCGCCTCGCTGACCAGCCGGTTGCGGCCGTCGAGTGCCGCCACGGCCCGGCCGGGTCCCCGCGCGGCCCGCAGGTAGGCGTCCAGCAACACCCGCTCGCCCCGCCCGGCCTGCGCCCGCAGTTCCGTCTCGACCGCCGCGACGGCCGCCTCGGCGAACGCCGCCTGCGGATGCGGCCGGCCCGCGGTGCACAGCCGTGCCACGACGGTCAGGGTGCCCCGCACGTGCCCGCTCTCCGGCCCGAACAGCGGGACGCTGACCGCGGACACGTCCTGCCACCGGTCGAGGAAGTGCTCGGGCCCGTGCACCTCGGCCCGGCTCCGGGTGCGCAGGGCGAGGGCCGCGCTGTTGTTGCCGACCTCCTGCTCCGACAGGACGGCGCACGTGGCGAACCCGGACAGGTTCCCCGCCGTACACAGCACGCGCAGCCGCTCGTCGGTCAGGACGAGCAGCGCCCCGCCCGCGCCCAGCGCGGGGACGACCCGGTCGAGGACCGGCCGGGCGGCGCCGAGCAGCGTCGACTCCACGGGGCGTACGGGATCGGCGGCCGGTTCCTTCAAGTCGTGCGGCACTCCGAAGAACCGGGCCCGCCGCCACGCCGCGACAACCTCCTCAGGCACGTCTCCGGGGAGCGGATACCCCGCCAGGAACCGCTCGCGGGCCAGCCGCAGGGAGGGCCGGGCGGTGGGTGCGGGGGAGGGGTCTGTGGCGGTCACGGCACAGACCACCGTAGCGGGTTCGGTTGAAAGGGCAACGATTGCGGGGTCCGGGCCGCCTCAGCCGGTGTCTCGTAATGAGACACCCGCCGCCGGCCGGAGCACGCCATGATCACGGACGTCCGACGCCCCGCCGCCCGAACCCCCTTCGCAGGAGTGCCCCGTGTCCACCGTCGTCGAGACCGACGTCCTGATCGTGGGCAGCGGCCCGGCCGGTGCCTCGGCCGCGCTCGCCCTGAGCACCTACGGCGTCCCCAACATCGTGGTGACCCGCTACGCGAGCCTGGCCGACACCCCCCGCGCCCACATCACCAACCAGCGCACCATGGAGGTGCTGCGCGACCTCGGCGTGGAACAGGAGGTCGTCGCGCAGGCCACTCCGCAGCACCTGATGGGCAACACGACCTTCTGCACCAGCCTGGCGGGCGAGGAACTGGGCCGGGTGCGCTCCTGGGGCAACGACCCGCTCGTGCAGGCCGAGCACGAACTCGCCAGCCCCACCCGCATGTGCGACATGCCGCAGCACCTCATGGAGCCGGTCCTCGTGAACGCGGCCGTCGCCCGCGGCACCCGGCTCCGCTTCCAGAACGAGTACCTCTCCCACACCCAGGACGCCGACGGTGTCACGGCCACCGTCCGCGATCGGCTGCGCGGGGACACGTACGAGATCCGCGCCAAGTACCTGATCGGTGCCGACGGCGGACGCTCGAAGGTCGCCGCGGACGCCGGTCTGCCGATGGGCGGTCAGATGGGCGTGGCCGGCAGCATCAACATCGTCTTCGAGGCGGACCTCGGCAAGTACACCGCCCACCGCCCGGCCACCCTCTACTGGGTCCTCGCGCCGGGCGCGACGGTCGGCGGCATCGGCGCGGGCCTGGTGCGCTGCGTGCGCCCCTGGAACGAGTGGCTGATCGTCTGGGGCTACGACGTGAGCGCCGGCGCCCCCGACCTGACCACCGAGTACGCCGAGTCGATCGTCCGGGGGCTCGTCGGCGACGACGACATCCCCGTGACCGTCAAGTCGTCCTCGGCGTGGACCGTCAACGAGATGTACGCCGAGACGTACGCGAACGGCCGGGTCTTCTGCGCCGGCGACGCCGTGCACCGGCACCCGCCGTCCAACGGCCTCGGCTCCAACACCTCCATCCAGGACGCCTACAACCTCGCCTGGAAGCTCGAGCTGGTCCTCGACGGCACCGCCCATCCCAGGCTGCTCGACAGCTACACCGCCGAACGCGCCCCGGTGGGGCGGCAGATCGTCACCCGCGCCAACCGGTCCATCCGCGAGACCGCCCCCGTCTTCGAGGCCCTCGACGGGCTCTCCCCGCAGACCCCCGAGCAACTGTGGGCCAACATCGCCGCCCGTAAGGAAGCCACCGAGGCCGCCGAGAAGCAGCGGGCGAAGCTGCGCGAGGCGATCGCCTTCAAGGTCTACGAGTTCAACGCCCACGGTGTCGACCTCAACCAGCGCTATTCCGCTGAGAGCTCTGCCGCGATCGTCCCGGACGGCACACCCGACCCCGGCTTCACCCGCGACCCCGAGCTGCACCACCAGCCGTCCACCCGCCCCGGCGCCCGGCTCCCGCACGCCTGGATCACCTCCGGCACCCGCACCCTCTCCACCCTGGACACGGTCGGCCGGGGCCGCTTCACCCTGCTGACCGGCATCGGGGGAGAGGGCTGGGTGCGGGCCGCCGCGGCCCAGGACGTCCCGGTCGCCACCGTGGTGATCGGCCCCGGGCAGCAGTACGAGGACCCCTACGGCGACTGGGCACGCCTGCGCGAACTCTCCGACGCGGGCGCCCTCCTCGTCCGTCCGGACGGATTCGTCGCCTTTCGGCACGCGTCCGCCGCCCCGGACGCCCGGGCAGCGCTCGCGGACGCGCTGCGGCGCATCCTCGGCCACGCCTGAGCACGCGCCATCATGGAAGAAGCGGACGCCGACGACGAGGAGCCGGGATGACCACCGACGCGACCGGGACCAGCGTCACCGAGCAGGCCCTCGCCAGTCTGCGCGGGACCGCCGACCCGCGGCTGCGTGAACTGCTCACCGGCCTCGTCCGCCATCTGCACGACTTCGCGCGCGAGACCCGTCTCACCCAGGAGGAGTGGGAGCGGGCGATCGCCTTCCTGACGGCGACCGGCCAGTCCTGCACCGGCACGCGGCAGGAGTTCATCCTGCTGTCGGACGTGCTGGGCCTGTCCATGCTGGTGGAGACGCTGGGCGGCGATCGCGCGCCCGGCACCACCGAGTCGACCGTGCTCGGCCCCTTCCACATGACCGAGTCGCCGGTCCGCGCGCTCGGCGACGCCATCGACCTGGTGGGCGGCGGCGAGACGTGCGTGGTCAGCGGCCGGGTGCGGTCCGCGGACGGCACCCCGCTGCCCGGCGCCGTCGTCGACGTCTGGCAGGCCGACGACAAGGGCTACTACGACGTCCAGCAGCCCGGAGTCCAGCCCGCGGGCAACGGACGCGGGCTGTTCACCGCCGACGCCGAGGGCCGCTTCTGGTTCCGCACCTGTGTCCCGGCGGCGTACCCGATCCCCACCGACGGCCCCGTGGGCGGGCTGCTGCGGGCGACCGGGCGGCACCCCTACCGCCCCGCGCACATCCACTTCATCGCAGCGGCCGAGGGTCACACGCCCGTCACCACGCACATCTTCGTGGCCGGCGGCGACTACCTCGACTCCGACGCGGTGTTCGCCGTGAAGCAGAGCCTGGTCCAGGACTTCACGGAGACGGACGACCCCTCGCTGGCCCGGGAGTTCGGCGTGCAGAACCCCTTCCGGCACGCTCGCTTCGACCTCGTCCTGGAGCGGACCGCATGACGTTCCAGCAGGATTTCACGTACGAGACCCGGCCCGTGCGGGTCGTCTTCCGGCCCGGAGCGTCCGTCACCGCGACCCCGGACGAGGCCGCCCGCCTGGGCCTGAGGCGACTGCTCGTGGTGTCCGGCAGCCGGGGCGAGCGCGTCGCCCGGGCGGTCGCGGACGCGCTCGGCGACAGGTGCGCCGGGCTGCACGCCCAGGCGCGGATGCACGTGCCCGTCGAGGACGCCGACCGGGCCGTCACGGCCGTCCGGGCGGCCGGGGCGGACGGCTGCGTCGCGGTCGGCGGCGGCTCCGCGATCGGGCTCGGCAAGGCGATCGCCCTGCGTACCGGACTCCCCCTCATCGCCGTGCCGTCGACCTACTCGGGATCCGAGATGACACCGGTCTGGGGCCTGACCGAGCACGGCACCAAACGCACCGGCCGCGACCCGGCCGTCCAGCCCCGCAGCGTCGTCTACGACCCCCGGCTCACCCTCTCCCTGCCCGTGCCGCTGACCGTCACCAGCGGGATCAACGCGCTCGCGCACGCCGTCGAGGCCCTGTACGCCCCGGACGTCTCACCGCTGGTGTCGGTCATGGCCGAGGAGGGCGTCCGGGCGATGGCCCAGGCACTGCCCCGGCTGGCCGCCGACCCGGAGGACCTGGACGCGCGCAGCCGGGCGCTGTACGCGGCGTGGCTGTGCGGCTCCTGCCTCGGCGCGACCACCATGGGGCTGCACCACAAGCTGTGCCACGTCCTCGGCGGCACGTACGGCCTGCCCCACGCCGAGACCCACACCGTCGTCCTGCCGCACGCCCTCGCCCACAACGCCCCCGCCGCTCCGCAGGCGCTGACCGTACTGCGCCGCGCCCTCGGCACCGACGACGTGCCCCGCGCCCTGTGGGACCTGGCCCGCAGCCTCGGAGCACCGCGCTCCCTCGCCGGACTCGGCCTCGCGGAGGCCGACGTGGCACCGGCGGCGGCCCGTGCCGCGGGCGAGCCGTACGCCAACCCGCGCGAGGTGACGGCGGAGGGGGTCCGGGGCGTGCTGCTCGCGGCGTGGGAAGGACGCCCGCCGGACTCCGCCTTGCGGACAGAAGGTGACCGCAAGCCGCCCTAGGGTCGTGGCATGACCCAGACGCAGAGGATCCTTGTCACCGGAGCCACCGGAACCGTCGGCCGTCAGGTCGTCGCCGAGCTGCTCGAACGGGGGCACGAGGTGCGTGCCCTGACGCGTGACGCCGCCAAGGCCGGCTTCCCGGCGGGCGCCGACGTCGTCGAGGGCGACCTGACCGAGCCGGACAGCCTGGCCCCCGCCCTGGAGGGCGTCACCGGCCTGCATCTGATCACCTTCGGCGGCGCCGCCTTCACCCCGCTGGAGACCGGCCCCCGGATCCTGGAACTGGCCCGTGCGGCCGGTGTCCGCCGGATCACCGTGCTGCACGGCGGCGGCCCCACCCCGCTGGAGGACGCGGTGCGCGCCGACGACGGCGTGGACTGGACCGTGCTCATGCCGGTCGAGTTCATGGCCAACGCCCTGGAGTGGGCGGACGGCATCGTGGCCTCGGGCGAGGTGCGGGAGCCCTTCGTCGGCCGGCTCAGTGCCATGGTCCACGAGGGCGACATCGGCGCCGTCGCCGCGGTGGCGCTCACCGAGGAGGGACACGCCGGCCGCCAGTACGTGATCACCGGCCCCGACGTGCTCACCGTCGGCGACAAGGTGAAGACGATCAGCGCCGCCGCCGGCCGGGAGATCACCCTGGTCGAACTGACCGAGGAGCAGGCCCTCGCGCAGTGGCGGGCGGCGGGGCTCCCGGAGGACGTCATCGGCTTCCTGCTCATGGCGTACGGGGACACCCCGGAGGTGGGCCGTACGGTCTCCGGCACCGTCGAGGAGGTCACCGGACGCCCTGCGCGCACCTTCGCCCAGTGGGCCGCCGAACACGCGGACGCATTCAAGGGGCAGCTCTGACTGTCTCGTATCGAGACACCCGCACCGGAGCCCGGCCCGTCAAGATCGACAAGGGGGTGTGACCGCAGCAAGGTGCGGCCGTCGGCGTGCGCTGAACCGCCGCCGCGCGGCCGCGCACCCGAAGAAAGGTGAACGACATGGCCCTCGCACGGCTCCGGCGCCGGTGGCTCAAGAGCACCTCCGCCGCAGCGGCGGGCCTCGCCCTCCCCCTTCCCGCCGACGCGGGCGCCGTCGCCCGCGAGGTCGTCGACCCGATGGGCTCACCTCTGGCTGCCGCGGACGTCACCGTCACCGCCCTGGACACCCACCGCGTCGCGGCGCGCGGCACGACCGATCCGTACGGCTACTTCCTCGCGGCGCTGCCGCCCGGCCGGTACAGCCTGCTCATCTCGGCAGAGGGCCTGCGGCCGCACCGCGAGACGATCGAGACGGGCCCGGGCACCCCGACGGCCACCGAGCGCGTCTGGCTGCAGCCGGCCGAGGCGCTCCAGCTGCCGACGCCCGGAACCTGGCTCTTCGACCCGCCGCACACGGCGATCCGGTTCATCGCCAAGCACGTCGGCATGGCCCATGTCCACGGCCGTTTCGAACGCTTCGAGGGCGCATCCGGATAGCCCCGGACATGACCGACTCCCGGGTGCAGGTCCGTATCGACGCCTCCAGCATCACCACCGGCAACACCACCCGTGACAGCCACCTGAGGTCCGCCGACTTCCTCGATGTCGAGCGCTTCCCGTACATCGACTTCACGAGCGCGCGCTTCGCCTACCGGGGTGGCAGCAAGTGGACACTGCAGGGCTCCCTCACGATGCACGGCGTCAGCCGCTCGGTGTCCCTGGACACGACGTACCTCGGCACCGTGAACGGCGGCTACGGGCAGGAGCTGCGCTGCGCGGCCCTCGCCACGGCGGAACTGCACCGCGAGGACTACACGCTCAACTGGCGTTCCATGCTGGCCCGGGGCATCGCCGTGGTCGGCCCGACCGTCCAACTGGAGCTGGATGTCCAGGCGATGTACCGCACCCACGACACGCCGACCCCGCCGGAATAGCGGTCCGGCCTGGGCCGTCCGAGCGGGCAGGGCCGGACGGACGAGCCGCGCCGACCCGGCGTCCGGCCACACCTCCGGCGGCCGGAGCGGTTCCGGGTCCGCCCGCCGCTCCGCCGCTCCGCCGCCCGGGCATTCTCCATCCGTGCCGGCCTCGGGGAGGCACTCGACGGGGCCCCAACGCGCTGCCGGTCCTGCTCAACACCCATCTCGGCAGCAACCAGCCGGGACGGCTCATCGATGTGCCAGCCAGGCCAGCAGACGGCCCCGCGACCAGCAGCGGCCGATGGCCTCGGCACGCCGGGCCGACCGGTCGAACACCGCCAGGCCGATGATGCTGTGGCCGGAGGCGCGGCGATCGCCAAGTGTCGGAATCGTCGGCGCGACTCCGACCCCTTCCGCTGACACCCATGCCACCGGCCGGCCGGCCGCCGCTTCGCCGAGGCGCTGCAGGAAGCGCATGCGGCTCTCGAGAGGGAGGCGCGACAGCGCCCACGTCGAGGTGACGACAGGCAGGGCGTGCGCGGGCACACGGGCGAAGGCGTCGGGCAGCACCTCGACGGCGTCGCCTTGCAGGAGCAGCGGAGGGGCCGTCGCCGCCAACGCCATCTCTGCGTCGAGCCTCGCGGCCCGCTCCGGTTGATCCGGCCACAGGCAGGCACGCACCCATCGGATGTCGTCCGCGTCGGTCACGTCGACCGGATCGGGGTCGACGCCTACCCGGGCGACGACCTCGGGCATCGCGCGCGTCGGGAGGGGCCGGTCTCCTACGATCGAAGCCGTCATCTGCACGGGAGATGACGGGTTGCCCAGAGTTCGTCCGTCGCTGTACGTGATGCCGACGCGATCGACCTGGAGATTGAGCCCAGCTGAACAGCCCACGTCGATCAGCCCCACCGCCTGCGCGCCGACCCGGCGCGCAGCCTCGGCAATGGCCGGATACAGCACGGCGCAGCGTCCGGTCTCGTCCGGACGCGTCGTCCGCCGCACGGCGATGGCCACGACCTCATCGGTCATGCGCAACAGAGTGTCGATCGCCGCGCCGACGGCGGCGTCGCCGTCCGCGGCGGCATAGGCCGCGGCAAGCGCCGGGGCACGTCCGGCCAGAGCGAGGTCGTGCAGCGCGGCGAGGATCACCGTGGGGTGCCGCCTGCGTGCCGGCACCGCCTCGATGGCGCGCAGCGCCTCTTCGGACTCACTCAGGGCGACGGCGACGCGCTCGTACAGCGGCGATCTCCCGGCGGCGTCGACTTCACCGAAGCGCCGGTACACCTGAGCGAGTCTGCGGGCCCTGCCCACGGGTGCGGCGCTTCCTGCGGTCGGCTTCGGCATCCCTGCGATCCTACGGAGACCGCCGCCGGCCGGACAGCTTCGGTCGCGGTGGGCAGCCGAGTTGTTCGACGCGGTCGACGCGCTGGTCGCGTCCCGCGCTCCGCTGCCGCCGGCGGAGGAGCGCAAGCGGCTGCGGCAGGCCCACGGCCTGACGCTGGACGACGCGGCCGCCGCACTGAAGGTGCGCCGGGCCACGGTGTCCGGCTGGGAGTCGGTCAAGAAGACGACCGAACCGCGCGGCCCCGAACGTGAGGCCTACGCGCGGCTGCTGGACAAACTCGCGGAGCTCTACCCCGCTGCCCGCCTCTCCGGCCGCGTTCACCGGCCGGCCCGCCCCGGAGGAGCGGGCTCTGTCCACGGACCCGGCCTCCGACGCTGCGGTCACGACGGAACACGAGAACGCCCAGACCACCTCCGCCTCCGCTCCCGCCGCCCCCGTGCCCGACGCTGCCGAGCAGGCAGCGCCGCGCCCGGCGCGCACCGCCGGGAGCACGGCGACGTCGCGCCGCCCGGCCACGCGGAAGGCGGCACCGGCCGGAAAGCCGGCGGGCGGCACCGACCCGCGCTTCGAGAACGGACCGCTCGCGGTCGTCGACGTCGAGGATGGTCAGGTCCTCGCGTACTGCACCGGCGGCCTGGTCCTGGAGGTGCCTGCCAAGTCCGTCCCGGCACTGGTGGAGTGGACGCTCAAGGAGGCGAAGCTCGGACAGCCGAAGCTGTCCGGCCCGGGCAAGGACGCCGACCCGCTGCTCGTGCTCACCGAGACCGCCCTCAAGCGCTACGGCCTCCCCGTCGCCCTCACCGACGAGGAACGGCTCGCCGGCCGGATCCCGGAGAGCCACAAGGTCGTCAAGCAGCTGGTGCGCGCCGACTGGAAGCTCACCAAGCGCGGGTTCGGGCCATGGGCGCGGATCTACCGCCCCGCCACCGGTGCGGATCGGGGCTGCGTCCAGCTGTGCATCCCGTCGTGGAACGCCCTGGACACCCGCCACTGGGGCGAGGCCGGGCAACTGCCGCCGGCGGAACTCGCCCGCGTGCTGGGCGTGTACGCGTCCCGGGTGCTGACGCCGCGCGGCTCCACGGCCGTGACCGACCTGGAGCTGATGACCGCTCTGCACCCGCCGACCCGCGCCTCCGAGCCCGACACTGACGGCAAGCGGCACTCCGAGCACAACCCCGGCTCGCTGGGCAGGAACCCGGTCGACTGCGCCCCGTGCGAGGCCCCCGACGGGCACCCACTGCTCAAGGACCTGCCCCGGTTTCACGTGCGCGGCCCGGCGGAGAAGCTGTTCGAGGAGGCGTACGACTGGGCACGGCCGATGACCGACGCCGAATGCACCCTGCGGCACCTGGTCGGCATCGACGTGAACATGGCCTTCGCCGCCGGCGCCAACGGCCTGGTCGTCGGCCTCGGAGCGCCCACGCACCTCAAGAGCCCGGTGTTCGATGCGAAACTGCCCGGCTCGTGGCTGGTCGACCTGGCGCACGTCGACCTGTCGAGGGTGAAGATCGGCAAGGGCAAGTGGGCGGACCTGGACGCGAATCTGCTTCCCAGCCCGTTCACGCCGAAGGGCGAGCACCCCGAGGGCCCGGCCTGGTACGCGACGCCCATCGTGGCGTACGCCGTGGAACTCGGCTACGACGTCACGCCGATCGAGGCGTACGTACGCGACGAGAACGGCCGCTACCTGGAAGCCTGGTACAACCGGCTCCGCGACGCCTACCTCGCCACCATGGCCGATCTCGGAGTCGACGCCGACCTGGCGCCGGCCGACTTCCTCGCCGCGATGGACGGCTGCAAGGAGCGCGACCCGGAGCTGGCGATCGTCGTCTCGGCGGTCAAGGCGACCGTGAAGGGCGGCCTGGGCAAGCTGCGCGAGCGCCCGCGCGGCGAGGGCTGGCGGCCCGGCGAGCCGGTGGCGTGCCCTGTCCCGCCCGACCTGGCGGCCCGACATCCGCGCGGCGGTCATCTCCCGCACCCGGATCAACCTGCACCGCAAGATCGTCAAGCACGCGGCATTCACCGGACAATACCCGGTCGCGATCCTGTCCGACTGCGTCGTCTACGCGGCCGACGGCGAGAGCCCGCTCGACTTCCTGCCCTACCGGGACGGCAAGCCGCTGCCGGGCGGCTTCAAGCTCGGCATCAACCCGGGCCTGGTCAAGCACGAGGGCACCCAGAGCGTCCTGTGGGGCGAAGGGGTCCGCGAGCGGTTCAACGCTCCGGAGCTCAACCTCGCCCGGTACATCAAGGACGGCACCGTCACCGACGTCGACCACGGAGAGTAGGAGAAGGCGACGATGAGCCTGTTCGGGGACGGCCTGGAGGCCGCGGTGCAGAAGGCGTTCACCCGCCCGGCGCCCAAGAGCGCACCCGCGCAGATGCGGTACCTGGTCAGGCAACTCAAGGGCACCAGGGCGGTCGCCCAGATGCTGCGGATCTCCCAGCGCACCGTCGAGCGGTACGTGAAGGACCAGATCAAAAAACCCCGCCCGGACCTCGCCGCGCGCCTGGAGCGCGAGGTGAAGGCCCGCTGGCAGCCGCAGATCCGTGCCAAGGCACGGGAGAAGGCGGCGACCACCGGAGGCATCGTCATCGACACCCGGGCCCGGCTCGGCTACACCGCGCCGATCGGGTCGACGGACCAGGACCGCATCCGGCACCTGACCATCGCCCTGCCCCCGCACCACGCGGCCCGCCTCTTCGAGGCCCAGGAGCAGGGCGCCACCGAGCAGCGCCTCCAGGAGCTCGCCGCTGAGGCACTCAAGGAGGTGTACTTCCAGGACAACGGCCGCCGCGCCGGCCAACTGGAGGAGGTCCGCTTCACCGACATCGAGCACCTGGAGTTCGACCTCTAGCTCCTTGAGCATCTGTTCAGTCGAGGAACGCGGTGCCAGGGCCCCGGGCCGGTTCGGCGCTGCGAAGCCGCGGTGCTGGACGATGGCCGGTCAACGTTGTAATAGCAGTAGCCGCCCAGACCCCAGCCCTCATTTGCGGTGACGTCGTCCCCGACCCGGTAGGCCGCATAGCCCTTGACCGGACCGTTCTGGAACGCGGCCTGGTTCGGAGCGTCTTACGCCTTCTCGTTCTGGAAGAAGACCGCGCGGCCGCGTTCGTCGAACTACTGCACGTCGTACTTGTTGAAGTGCTCCACGAACAGTCCGGTGGCCAGCACGTCGTGGCCGTTGACGACGACGCCGTAGTCCGCGCGGTGGTCTCCCGGCCGACGCCCGTCGCCGTGGTCGGCGCGCCAGCCCCAGGTGTGGTCGACGATGGTGTGGGCGGCTGTTGACGACCATGCTGGTGGTGGCCTCGCCCGGCCGCCCTGCCGATGCGGATGAACACATCCTGGACGGTGTCGGGTTGGCGAAGCGGTCGCGGGAGGCGCCGGGCGGGCCGATCTCCAGCAGGCTGGCGGAGTTGACCGGCCAGGCGTCGACAGGGCGGTCTTCGACCGGATGGTACGCGTCTGCGCATCGATCCGGTTTCGCACGGTGCTGGCCGTCGTCCACGCCGAGAGTGACCGCCCGTGAGTGGGGCTGGGGCAAGCCCTGGCCCCACTCCGGTGTGTTGGTGCTGACGGCTTCCGTTACAGGTCACTGCACGGTTCTCGATGACGCCAGGTAACCTCGGTCACGTCGTCAACGCGGCCCGACGGGCTTCCGCTCCACCCCGGTGGAGTCACGAAGGACATGCCCCCACCCGCACGAGTCACTTCGTGCTGCCTGGGGGATGCTCTTGCTGTTCCGCGCGTCCGCGAAAACGGTCGCCGTCATGGCGCTCGACGGTTCGCTGTTCCTGCACCTCAACGACCAATTCATCCACATGCACGGCTACCGGCCCGGCACCGCGGAGGTGCGCTCCTGGGAGCGCAGCATTCCCGTCCTCGCTGCCGCGCTCAATGATGCGGGTCTGGGCGACGTGGAGATGATGCTGGAGTACGCCCTTCCGCTGAACAGCAAGCGCGCCGACGTCGTGCTCGCAGGCATGCATCCCTCCACCGGGGAGTCGTCGTACGTCGTGGTGGAACTGAAACAGTGGAGCGAGGTCCTACCCCACGAGGACGACCCCACGCTGTGCCACGTCGAGCGCTACTCCCATCCGGTTCTCAACCCCATCGAGCAGGTGCGCCGCTACTGCGACTACCTGGTCAACTTCAACGGGGCGGTGGCCGAACACGGACACCGGGTCAGTGGCGTGGCCTTCCTGCACAACGCCACGGAGTTCGACGTGGCCGGCCTACGGGAGATCGAGCGCGACGGCCGCGGACTGCTGTTCACGGGGCAGCGCCGTGGCGAATTCCTAGACCATCTCCGTTCGAAGCTGAGCGACAGGCGTTCTGGCGCCCAAGCGGCGGACGAACTGCTCTCGGGTGCAACGGTGCCGTCGAAGCAACTGATGTCTGTGGCCGCCGAAGAGGTGCGCGAACGACAGCAGTTCGTGCTCCTCGACGAGCAGCAGGTCGCCTATCGGATGGTGCTCAACGCTGTGGAGAAGGCCAAGCGTGCCGACCGCAAGGAGGTCGTCATCATCACCGGCGGCCCCGGTACCGGCAAGAGCGTGATCGCTCTCCAACTGCTCGGCGAGCTGTACCGGCGTGGGATGCCGGCCCTGCATGCCACTGGCTCCCAGTCGTTCACCAAGACGATGAGGAAGGTCGCCGGATCCCGCAAGCGGGAGGTGCAGGACCTGTTCAAGTACTTCAACAGCTTCATGACCGCCGAGAAGAACAGTCTGGACGTCCTGATCTGCGACGAGGCCCACCGCATCCGGGAGACGTCGGCCAACCGCTACACGCGCGCCGAGCACCGGACCGGCAGGGCGCAGATCGACGAACTCATCGACGTCGCCCACGTGCCCGTCTTCCTCCTCGATGAACATCAGGTGGTACGGCCGGGCGAGATGGGCACCGTGGCTGACATCAAGGCCGCAGCGGCCAAGCGGGACATCCCGTGCCGCGTCGTCCCACTAGAGAGTCAGTTCCGCTGCGGCGGAAGCGACGCCTACTTGCGCTGGGTCGTCCGGCTCCTCGGCCTCGAACTCGGCGGTCCGGTCGTCTGGGAACCCGACGATCGCATGCAACTGCTGGTCGCCGACAGCCCGCAGGAGATGGAGACGTTCCTCGAAGCCCGCCGTGCCCATGGCTACGGAGCTCGCATGTCCGCCGGCTACTGCTGGCGCTGGTCCCCGGAGCCAAAGCCCGGCACCCCGCTCCCGCTCGACGTCGTCATTGGTGACTGGGCACGCCCCTGGAACCTGCGCGGCGACCGTTCGGTCTCGGGCGCACCCCCGGCCGCGTTGTGGGCCACCGACCCGGCCGGCTTCGGCCAGGTCGGCTGCGTCTACACCGCCCAGGGCTTCGAGTACGACTGGTCCGGTGTCATCATCGGACCCGACCTGCTCTGGCGCGATGACCGGTGGATCACGGACCGAACGGCCTCTCAGGACCCGGTGTTCAAGAAGTCCACCCCGGATGACGACGTGGACCGTTTGATCCGCAACACCTACAAGGTGCTGCTGACTCGGGGAATGGTCGGCACGATCGTGTACTCGACGGATCCGGAGACGCGGGAAAAGCTGAGGGAGTTGGCGGGCGGTCGGCTGGATCAGCGAGCTTCTACGGTGTGATGGGGCCCTCTTCGTCACGCTGCACACGATCCGGCCATGATGGCTACGCTTCGCGTCGACACGGCGTCGTCGCCGTTCGTAGGACGGCCGGCTCCCTAAGATCACGGGTACTGATCGCGGCCCGACGGGCTTCCTCACGAGGACATGCCCCCACCCGCACGAGTCACTCGTGCCCTGGGGGACCCACCTCGTGTCCATGCTCCTGCTGCGGCTGGCAGCACAGGATCTGCTGACCTTGAATTCACGGCGCCGTATGGTGCCGCACTTGGCCGCCAGATGGCGGCACTTCCGAGGCGCCGACGCCTCGCTGTCGGAACGTTCCGCGTGGGCCGAGAGCCTCGTGCACCTCGCGGAGGACCTGGTCGCCGCCGGGCGCGGAAACGTGGAGATGATCGTCGAGTGCGCCGCCACCCTCGACGAGGCCGACCGCCCGCGCGACCCCAGGCTCATCGACGTGGTTCTCGTGGGCCACCATCCCTCCGAGAGGCGGCTGTCCGTTCAACTGGTCGAGTTGAAGCGCTGGTCGATGGTGACCAGAGTGGAACGAGCCACGGCGGAACTGGTCCACGTACCGGGGATGGGCAGGAAGAAGCACCCAGCCCTGCAATTACGCGAGTACTACGAGGCTTTCACGGGCGGCAGGGGACCGCTGCACGGACTGGACTTCGAATGCGGCGGGTTCGCCTACCTGCACAACGCCACCGATGCCTCCGTCCGGCCCTTGGTCGACGTGGACGCTCCGACCGGCGTCTACGCCGGTGTCTACACGAGCGACCGGCGCGAGCAACTGATCTCCGATCTCCGCTGGCACTTCACCGACGAAGGGGGCGCATCCGCGGCCGAAATACTCCTGCAGAACATGGGCTTACGCAATACACCCCTGCTCGACGCCATGATCCGCTCCCGGGGAGAGGACACGGTCTTCACCCTGCGCGGCCGACAGAAGAAGGTCGCCGACCAAATCCTGGACACCGCGGCCAAGGTTCTCCCGGATCCGCAGCGCCCCGCCCTCGTGCCGGACGAGCGGCGTGTGGTCTTCCTGGTCACCGGCGGTGCCGGTACGGGGAAGAGCGCCATCGGCCTCCAGATCAAGGCGGAGCTGGAGGCAGGTGGCCACACGGTCAAGTACGCCAGCGGCAGCAGAGCTTTCAACGGCGCGATCCAGGAGCACGTCGGCTACGGGGACCGGGAGTTCAGGGAGAGTTTCACCTACTTCAGCAACTTCGTCACCCCTCCGGACCCGCCCCTGGACGTGCTGATCTGTGACGAGGCGCACCGACTGCGGGAACGCTCGACCAACCGGTTCTGGAAACCCGAACACCAGGGCACCAAGCCCCAGGTCGACGAGCTCCTCGACGCCTCCCGTCTGACCGTGTTCTTCCTCGACGAGAGCCAGACCGTGCGACCGCACGAGGTCGGCACCGTCGACCTGATCAAGGACGCGGCGCAACGGTACGGCGCCACTCTTCTCGAGTACGACCTCCGGGAGCAGTTCCGATGTGGCGGCAGCGACGCCTACATCCGCTGGGTGCGTAACGTGCTCGGGGTGACGGACGAGGAGCCGGAGCAGTGGACACCGGACGGCCTGATGCACGTCGAGGTGGCGGACAGCCCGGAGGAACTCGAACGGATCATCCGCACCGAAGCGCTCGCCGGAGCGTCCGCCCGCCTCGTCGCGGGGTACTGCTGGCCGTGGACGAAGCCCATCGGCAAGGGGAGGCGGCTGGAGGCCGACGTGCGGATCGGGGACTGGCACAGGCCCTGGAACGCGGACAGTGACGCCTTCTGCGAGGACGGAGCGCCGCCGTGCAGGATCTGGTCCGTCCACGAGAAGGGGCTTGATCAGATCGGCTGCGTGTACACGGCCCAGGGCCTCGAGTGGGACTGGTGCGGCGTGATCATGGGTGAGGACATGGTCCGCCGGGACGACCGGTGGGTCTTCCGCCGCGGCAAGGAGCGGAAGGACTCGGAGTCCGGCGTCAAGCGAGTCGCCGTCCCGGGCTCGTTCGACCCCAAGGTAAAGGCCGGCAGCGTCGACGATCAGGAGTTCGCCCGGCTGGTCCGTCACGCCTACCACGTGCTGATGACCCGGGCGAGCCGGGCGACAGTGCTGTACTCCACGGACGAGGAGACCCGGACCTACCTGAAGGGCATGGTCGGCGAGGTCCAGGTCCACGGTCTTCGCCCCACATGGGAGAACCTGCCAAAGGAGGCACGCGTACCGCACCTGCCCCGGCCGCGCCGGGGGGGCCGCTCCCGCAGGAGGCGCCAGAGCACGGGCCCGGACTCGCCCGACCTGTATCTGTTCTGACGCGCACCGACTGCATGCGGAGTGGCGGGCTCTCCGGGCCCGCCACAAGCCTGCTCAGAAGAGCAGGCGCGCTGCCGCCGCCAGGGCCGCCACCACGAGCTGGGTGACGACACCTGCGGCGACGTCGACCAGGATCTCGCGAAGCCGGTGACGACGTGCAGGCTTGTACTCAACGGGGTTCATGAATGTCCACTCCTTGGCGTGAGCGGAATGGCGGGACGCCCTTCCGGGCATCCGCAGTCACGCCGCGTGCGACACGCAGCGGAAACCACTCGTCAGTCACGGCCGAGAACCGACATCCGAAACACCGCAGACGTACCCTCCGGGAAGGTGCGCAACAGGAGCAACGGTAGTGGACCACCGATGCGCGCTCACGTTTTTCAGCCACCGCTGGGATGCGGTTCGTGAGCGGCCCCCGGCTCGGCTGCGGCCGAGCCGGGGCTTGGCGGTCATGCAGGGAGGGCGTGCGCACGCCGGGTGCTGGCGTTGTGTCACGACTCCTCGTCGTCCCCCGCGTCGTTGATGAGGGGAACGAGGAGCGGGGCGCCACCGGCCCCGCGCTGATCTTCGACTACCACCCGGACATCCTGAGGCTGGACGAGTACCTGGTCCGGTACGGCGAGAAGCTGGACATCCTCGGCCGGATGGCACTGGTGCGTCAGCTCGCCGAGACGATGCGCTCCGCGCACGCCAGCCGCATCCACCACCGCGCGCTCGCCGCCCGCTCCGTCCACGTCGTCCCCCGGTCCCGCGGCCGGAAGGCGCAGGCCGTCGGGGAGGAGACCGCGTGGCTCACCCCGCAGCTGCAGATCTCCGACTGGCAGATCGCCACCCAGCGCTGCGGCGACTCCTCCCAGGGCCAGGGCATGACCCGATTCGCACCGACCGCCCTGTCCGCCATGCACCTGGGCGACGACGCCGACGCCTACCTCGCGCCGGAACTCACCGTCCTCAGCCCCGACCCGGTCTACCTCGACGTGTACGGGCTCGGCGTCCTCACCTATCTGCTGGTCACCGGCAAGGCCCCCGCCGCCAGCCAGGCTGAGCTGCTGACCCGCCTGGAGGCGGGCGAGGGCCTGCGCCCCAGCTCCCTGGTGGACGGCCTGTCCGAGGACGTGGACGGGCTGGTGCAGGCCGCCACCGCCTACCGCCCCGGCCAGCGCCTTTCCAGCGTCGACGAGTTCCTGGAACTGTTGGAGGTCGTTGAGGACTCCCTCACCGCCCCCGCCGCGGCCCTCGACGGGCACGACGAGGAGGAGACCGGGGAGAGCGCCGACAAGGACCCGCTGGAGGCCGTCGCCGGTGACGTGCTCGCCGGCCGGTGGGAGGTCCGCCGCCGTCTCGGCACCGGCTCCACCAGCCGTGCCTTCCTCGTCCGCGATCTGGAGGCGGAGACGCGCAGGACGCGCCCTCTGGCCGTGCTGTTGGTCGCCCTGTCCGACAGCCGCGGCGAGATCCTCGTCTGAGGCTTCGTCGTCGTGCCATCACACAGTAGATTAACTAACCGAAGCGGGCGGAGACTTCGCCGTGTTCGGCGCTCTCAGCGAGCCCCGTGAAGCGCACCGACCGCGAGGGCTCGTAGCCTTCTGGCCGTGGCCGACATCTACGAACTCCAGCTCGCGCTTAACCTTCCGGGCGCCATCCCGCCCGAGGATCTCGCCCTGCTCCGCTGGCACTTGGCGCTGGAAGGTGGTCGGCAGGGCGACGGTTACGAGTACCCGCTGTGGCAGGCCCGAGGGGCGGCCTTGCGGATCGGGGGCGCACTGGTCGGGGAGTTGCACCTCCATGGTGCGGAATGGGCGCTGACCGTGCGTCAGGAGGCGCATCCCGGCGAGTTCGACGATCTGCGTAGGATCGTGCTGTGGCTCGGCGCTCGTACGACGACCGTGGGCACAGTGGGGTACTTCCGCTTCTACGAAGCGCATCTCCCCGACGCGCTGATTGCGGAGGCCGGAACCGTACGCAGGGAGATCCTGCATGGCGAGGAGGTCGTCGAGGCGGCGGGCCAGGTGACTCCCGACTTCTACGCCTGAACGGCCGCCGCCGTGGCGTCTCCCCCCGCCTCGAAGACCGGCACGGGCCCGCTGAGATCCGGCTCGCCGAACTCCGCGCGCAGTGCCTGGAAGGCGGCCACCTTGTCCTCGCCGAAGCGGCCGACGTAGGTGGCGTACTCGTCGGGTGAGAGGAACACCGACGGCCGGGACTTGGTGTGGAACTTGTCCGCGTACATCACCAGCCTCTCCTCCTCCGTCACCGCCACGTAGTCGGCGGGAGGGAGGGGCAGTTGCCGGCTCACGATGTCATGCCGCGTGAGTCCCACTCCGGTGTGGTGGGAGCAGAAGCGGCGGAGGGTCTCGGGGAAGCCCTCCGCTTCGAGGATCTCGTGGCCGAGCAGGCCGTGCCGGATGTAGTTCTCGTGGTCCAGCCGTCCGTCGTCCCCGTAGAGGCGATAGACGCCGATGTCGTGAAGGAGGCAGCCGGCGCGGACCAGATCGGCGTCGAGGTGAGCGAGGTGGGGTGCCGAAAGGAGCTGCTCGGCGATTCCCCAGACGATCTCGCAGTGCGTGTGGACGAGGGTGAACGCCTCGGCGGTGGGCGCGTGCTTCTCGTGCAGCGCCTGGATCTCTGCGGGGCCCGGAATGCTCACCGGAGGAGCGTAACAACCACCGACCCCGCTTGGTCGGCCAGTTCCCCGCTTGGCCGGCCAGTTCCCACGCCGCCCGTTTTCACGCGATCGGATGGTGCTGCGGGGAAGCGGGCACGGGCAGGCTTCGCGGGCCGTTCGAGCGGGTGACGGGGACTTCTCGTCCGTAGTCACCACTGCACCGGGAGCACTCCATGAGTCTGCACTTCCACCGCAACCCCGACGGCACGACGACCGGGCGCAACGAGGCCAACGGCTTCACCGTGACGCATGCCGAAGAAGAGGAGGTGAAGCGGCAGTTGTACGAGGACGCCGGGTGGGAGTACACGCCTCCACCGCCTCCGGTTCCGCCCGGGTTCCATCGGTTCTCTCTGGTGCACGACGAGTTCCGGGCCTCCGGGTTCGGGGACGAGAGGTATGCGGGGCTGCGGGCGCGTCCGCCGGAGGGGTGTGTGCCGGTCGACCGGGGTGACTTCGCCCTGGAGTGCGAGCGGCCGGGGAAGACGCTCATGGACGCGGTCGCCGGTACCGTCGCGGAGATCCGCCGGGAACACGGGCTGGTGATGAACAGTCTGGGTGTCGAGAAGCCCCAAGAATGGTTCGACGCGGAGAACAAGAACGGATACGCGGCGAAGATCGTCGCGCACCTGGTGCTGATGACCGCTGATCGCGCCCGACTGCTCGGATACGGGCGCAAGGACGTGGTCCGGCTGCTCGACGCCACGGGGATCGAGTAGGGGAACGCCCTGGTGGGCGGGGGCGGACGCCCGGCGGAAATCCCGTTGTCCAGGACGCCGTCTCCTGACAAGGTCGCGCCCATGCCCACCTTTTCCGCTCCCGACGGCACGATCCTCGCCTACCACGTGACGGGAGAAGGCCCGCCCTTGCTCTGTCTCCCGGGCGGCCCCATGCAGGACTCCGTCTACCTGGGGGACCTGGGCGGTCTCACGGCCCACCGCACCCTGATCCGGCTGGACCTCCGGGGTACGGGCCACTCCGCGGTGCCGCGGGACCCGGCGTCGTACCGCTGTGACCGGCAGGTCGGCGACGTCGAGGCGCTGCGTGCGGAGTTGGGCCTGGAGCGGGTCGATCTGCTCGGGCACTCCGCCGGGGCGAACCTGGCCGTGCTGTACGCGGCCCGGCACCCGGAGCGGGTGGGGCAGCTCGTGCTCGTCACGCCCAGCGTCTTCGCCGTCGGCCTCGCCGTCACCGCCGAGGACCGGCTGGAGACGGCCCGTCTGCGCCGGGGCGAACCGTGGTTCGCCCCGGCGTACGCGTCGTTGGAGGCCGTCACCTCCGGCCGCGCGGCGCCCGCCGACTGGGACGCCGTCGCCCCGTTCTGGTTCGGACGGTGGGACGACGAGGCGCGGGAGTTCCGTGTGGCGGAGCAGCGGCAGCGCAACGACGAGGCCGCGGCCCTGTATGCCTCGGAGGGTGCCTTCGAGCCCGAGGACACGCGTGCCGCCCTCGCCGCGTTCACTGCGCCGGTCCTCGTTCTCGCCGGGGAGTGCGACGTGGCCGCGCCCGTGCGCGTGATGAAGGAGTACGCCGGCCTGTTTCCGCACGCCGAGCTCATCGTGCAGAGCGAAGCGGGGCACTTTCCGTGGCGGGACGTGCCGGCGGCGTTCGTGACGGCGCTGGCGGCCTTCCGGGATCAGGCGCTGGCCGGCCCGCCCGGTACATAGTCCGGATCCACCTGCGCCGCCAGGTCCCCGCCCGTACGCGCGTCCGCCCAGGCCCGGACGTTGCGCAGGTGGAACTCGACCGCGTGGCGGTGCAGTCGGTCCCAGTCGCGGGGGTGGGAGTCGACCGCCTCCCGCAGGACCCTGAGGGCGTGGCGGTTGTGCGGTTCCAAAGACGCCAGTGCCTCCGGGCCGGCCTCCGTGCGGCCCTGCTCGGCCGCGCGGATCCAGGGAGAGTGGACCAGGTGGGTCAGGAGGTCGTCGCCCACCTGCTCCTTGAGGAAGAGCAGGTCGTCCTCGCAGGTCACCTTGTTGCCGACGACCGCGATGCGGATGCCGAACTGTTCCGCGTGGTCGCGGTACTGGCGGTAGACCGAGACGCCCTTGCGGGTGGGTTCCGCCACCAGGAACGTGATGTCGAAGCGGGTGAACAGGCCCGAGGCGAAGGCGTCCGCGCCCGCCGTCATGTCGACCACGACGTACTCGCCGGGGCCGTCCAGCAGGTGGCTCAGGTACAGCTCGACCGCGCCGAGCTTGGAGTGGTAGCAGGCCACGCCCAGGTCGGACTCGTCGAACTCGCCGGTCACCATGAGGGGCACACCGCCCGCCCGGCCGACGTGCCGTGCGTGCAGTTCGTCCTCGCCGAGCGGGCGGACGAGGCGGGAGCCGCGGCCCGGCGGGGTCGTCTTGATCATCGCCTCGGGGGAGGGGATGCGGGGGTTGTCGCCCCGTAGGAAGTTCTTGATGTCGGGCACGTGCGCGCCCAGGGGAGGGGCGGATCGCTCCTCGCCGCCGAGCGCCTCGGCCAGGTGCTGGTTGATGTCGCCGTCGACGGCGAGGACCGGGGCGCCGGAGTGCGCCAGATGGCGGGAGAAGAGGGCGGACAGGGTGGTCTTGCCGCTGCCGCCCTTGCCGACGAACGCGATCCTCACGGCCGCCCCACCTTTTTGAAAATGGATGTCATGTGGCTAGGTTTAGGGAGTGGCCCCCTTCGATGTCAAATCGCCTACTCCGTATGGGATTTGGTGACGCCCTGGCATGCGTCACCCGGTTGACCGGCGTGTTCCGCTTGATGCATATGCTGTGCAAGTGCGTGATCAGAGCATCAAGGGCCGACTCCGGTTCCTCACCACCCTTGCCCTCGTGCCGTCTCTGGCCGGCTGCTTCGTCTCCCCCGGCGGGGAGTCGTCGTCGGAGGGCGGGCCGTCGGGGTCACGGCTGCGCGTCGCCCTCGCCTTCCCGCCCGCCGAGAACTTCTCGCCGTACGGAGCCGACGCCACGCTGCTCAGCCGCCTCGGCGTCACCGAGGGGCTGGTCGCCCTGGACGCCAACGGTGCCGCGGCCCCCGCGCTCGCCCGGTCCTGGCGCCGGGAGAACGACCGCACCTGGCGGTTCACCCTGCGCGAGGCCACCTTCCAGGACGGCACGGACGTCACCCCCGCCGCCGTGGCCGCCGCGCTCACCCATGCCACGCAGGCCACGCCCGCACCCGCGGCCCTCGCCGGCGTCACCCTCAGCGCGAAGGCCGACGGCGACCGCGGCATCCGCATCACCACCGCGGCGCCCGACCCCGTCCTGCCCCTGCGCCTGGCCGGTCCGAGCCTGGCGATCCTCTCCCCGAAGGCGTACGGGAAGAAGGGCAACCCCACACCGGTCGGCACCGCCACCGGGCCCTTCGAGATCACCGAGGCCACCGGCGGCGGCTCCGCCACCCTCGACCGCTACGACGACTACTGGGGCGGCCTCGCCCACGCTGCCGGCATCGAGGCGCGCTTCGTCAAGGACGGCGCCGCACGCGCCAACGCCGTCCGCACCGGCGACGTCGACATCGCCGAGGCGATCCCCGTCGCCCAGGCCGCCACCCTCGACAAGGCCACTCTCAGGGAGGCCGGCACCACCCGGACCACCAGCCTGCAGCTCAACACGACGACCGGGCCTTTCAAGGACCCGGGACTGCGCGCCGCCGCCCGCGCGTCCCTCGACTCCTCCGCCCTCGTCGAGGGCGTCTTCGAGGGGTACGCCGACCCGGGCGCCGGCATCTTCGGACCCGCCGTCATCTGGGCCGAGAGCAAGCGGGTACGGCCGGCCGGGCGCGCGAAGCCCACCCGGCCCGACGGCACCCGAATCACCCTGGCCACCTACGACAACCGGCCCGAACTCCCCGAGGTCGCCCAGGTGGTGCAACAGCAGCTCCAGAAGGCCGGCTTCACGGTGAAGCTGGAGGTACGCGAGTACTCACGGCTGGAGGGCGACGCGCTCGCCGGAACTTTCGACGCGTTCATCGGCGCCCGCAACAGCCTCCTGGACACCGGCGACCCCGTCGGCGTCCTCGGCAGTGACTACACCTGCGACGGCGCCTACAATCTGGCCCGGTTGTGCGACGAGAAGGCCGACCGGGCCGTCGCCGAGGCCGTCAGGACCTACGGCACCGGCGAGCGGCAGGACGCCGCCATGGCCGCCGAGGCCGCGATACTCGGCACGGACGCGGTCGTGCCGCTGGCCCACCAGCAGATCATCGCCGGTGTCTCCGGCAAGGTCCGGGGCGTGCTGCTCGATCCGTACGAGCGGACCCTGGTGGGCACCGGGACGCGAACGCGACACTGAGCGGAGTCTCAGGCGGGCAGCTTCATGTCGATCACGCAGCCGATCTCGACGAGCTGCCCGGGAAAGGTCAGTTCGGTGACGCCCAAGGCCGTGCTGGCCGGGCGGTGGGTGCCGAAGTAGGCCCGGTTGCCCTTCGCCACCACCTCGGCGTGGCGCACCAGGTCCACCGCGTAGAGCGTCTGGGAGACGATCTGGTTGCGGGTGGCGCCGTAGTGGGCCAGGACCTTGTCGAGGTTGACGTAGGTCTGCTCGAGCTGGGCGGCGACGTCGTCCTCCGGGTGGAAATCGCCCGCCTCGTCGAACGAGAGCTGTCCGGAGACGTGGATCAGGTCGCCGGACCTGATCGCCTGCGCGTAGCCGAAGTGGCTCTCGGCCGGTATGCCGTGGTCGTAGACGTCGAGGGTGGTCATGGTTCCCGTCCTTCCGTCGAGCGCGATGCGCACGCTCTCTTGCAGATACTGGGGAACCATAGGAGAGTGGCGGCCGACCTGGAAGAACGCACTTTTCGGTGACTGGGGAACCAGATGGTGACCAAGCAGTTGAGAGACCTGCCCGAGCACGCGGACCTGAGGAGGGCGGACTCCCTGGCGCGGGAGATCTTCTCCGACGTGGCCAACAAGTGGGCGCTTCTGATCATCGAAGCGCTCGGGGAACGCACCCTGCGCTTCAGCGAGCTGCGTGACGAAGTCGAGGGCGTCAGCCACAAGATGCTGACCCAGAACCTGCGGATGCTGGAGCGCAACGGCCTGGTCGACCGGAAGGTGCACCCCACCGTGCCACCCAGGGTCGAGTACACGCTCACCGAGCCGGGCCGGGCCCTGCGCGCCACGGTCGACGCGATCTGCGGCTGGACCCACCGGTACCTCGGGCACATCGAGGCGGCGCGGGGGCGCTTCGGCACCTGACCGGCACCGGCGGCCGGGCGTCAGCTCGCGACCAGTTCCCGCATCTGACGGGGGGCCGCCGGCTCCTCGATCCGGGAGGTCCGGTACAGCCACAGCACGTCCCGCCCGAACGACCACACCAGCAGGCCCAGTGCCAGGGCCGCGACAGCGAAGTTGGCGGCGTGGGGCAGCAGATCGGCGCCGGCCAGGAGCAGGAGCACGCCCTGGAGCGCGGCGACGGTCTTGCGGGCGGTGCTCGGCGGGAGCGCGGCGTTCAGCCAGGGCCACACCTTGGCCGCGGCGACGAAGACGTAGCGCATGCCGCCGATCAGCAGCACCCACGGGCCCAGTTGCATGGACACGTACACGCTCAGCACCAGGATCAGGAACGCGTCGACCTCCATGTCGAAACGCGCGCCCAGCGGGGTGGAGGTGCCGGTGCGGCGGGCGACCTTGCCGTCGACACCGTCGAGGATCAGCGCCACCGCCGTCAGGCCGACGAACAGCGACACGGGCGGTGAGCTCTGGAAGGAGTCGGCGACCAGGGCGGTGACCCCGCCGACGAGGGTGGCCCGGCCGAGGGTGACCCGGTTGGCCGCGCCGAACGAGCGCAGCCGGGAGCGGTGCAGGGCCCGGGAGAGCACCGCCCAGGTGGCGATCGCGAACGCGAGGCCGGTCAGCCAGCCCGCCGGCCCCATCCCGATCGCCGTGCCGATCAGGGCCAGCAGCAGGACCTGCACGCCCGCCCCCAGGGCGGTCTCCTGCTGTACGAGCCTCGCGTCGTAAGTGTTGTTCAGGGCCACCGAACACCCTCCGGCCGTGTGACAGAGTCGATCAACGCCGCTACGTTGTGCGCGGCCTGTGCACCCCTCGGTACGCAAGCAGCTTCCCGATCGTTCAGGAGGACTTCGATGAAGCACACCGGACGGGCGTTCTGGATCGACTCGCCTGGGCGAGGCGACATCCGGGACGTCACCCTGCCGGCGCCCCGCGAGGGCGAGGTGCTGGTCCGCACGCTGTTCTCCGGCGTGAGCCGCGGCACCGAGACGCTCGTCTTCCGCGGCGGCGTGCCCGTCAGCCAGCACACGGACATGCGCGCTCCCTTCCAGGAAGGCGACTTCCCGGGCCCGGTGAAGTACGGCTACCTCAACGTCGGCGTGGTGGAGGAGGGGCCCGAGGACCTCACCGGCCGCACCGTCTTCTGCCTCTACCCGCACCAGACGCGCTACATCGTCCCGGCCGCCGCGGTCACCCCCGTCCCGGACACCGTGCCCGCCGAACGGGCCGTGCTCGCCGGGACCGTGGAGACCGCAGTCAACGCCCTGTGGGATGCCGCGCCCCTGGTCGGCGACCGGATCGCCGTGGTCGGCGGCGGCATGGTCGGCTGCTCGGTGGCCGCCCTCCTCGCCCGGTTCCCCGGGGTCCGCGTCCAGCTCGTCGACGCCGACCCGTCCCGGGCGAAGACCGCCGAGGCGCTCGGCGTCGGCTTCGCCACCCCGCAGGAGGCCGAGGGGGACCGCGACCTGGTCGTGCACGCCAGCGCCACGGAACAGGGCCTCGCCAGGTCCCTGGAACTCCTCGCCGCCGAGGGAACCGTCCTCGAACTCAGCTGGTACGGCGACCGGCAGGTCAGCCTCCCGCTCGGTGAGGCCTTCCACTCCCGGCGGCTCGTCATCCGCAGCAGCCAGGTCGGCACCGTCTCCCCGGCCCGCCCCAACCGGACCTACGCCGACCGGCTCGCCGTCGCCCTGGACCTGCTCGCCGACCCCGCGCTCGACGCCCTCATCACCGGCGAGTCCCCCTTCGAGGACCTGCCCGACGTGCTGCCCCGGCTCGCCTCCGGCGAGGTCCCCGCGCTGTGCCACCGCGTCCGTTACGACGAAAGCGATTGACGCATCGACCGACGATTCGTTCCATCCGGTACGACTTCGCCACGACAAGAGCGCCTGACCTGAGAAAAGACGTACGGAAGGCTGAACAAGGGAAGGCAACGAGCCGTACTACCCGGCATCCCCGGCACCGAGAGCGGGGAACAGACGCGCCGCACCTGGAGGGTCGTCCGTTGTTCAGCATCACCGTCCGCGATCACATCATGATCGCCCACAGCTTCCGTGGCGACGTCTTCGGACCCGCGCAGCGCCTGCACGGGGCCACGTTCCTCGTGGACGCCACCTTCCGGCGCGAGCAGCTGGACGAGGACAACATCGTCGTCGACATCGGGCTCGCCACCCAGGAACTGGGCGCGGTCGTCAGCGAGCTGAACTACCGCAATCTCGACAACGAGCCCGACTTCGCCGGAGTCAACACCTCCACGGAGTTCCTCGCCAAGGTCATCGCCGACCGGCTCGCCGAGCGCATCCACAAGGGGGCGCTGGGCGAGGGCGCCAAGGGCATCGCGGCCCTCACCGTCACGCTGCACGAGTCGCACATCGCCTGGGCGAGTTACGAGCGTGCGCTGTGACCGACACGACCATCGAACGGCCCGAGCACATGGGTCCGGCACCTGCGCGGCTGAATTATGTTCCCGTGCAGCACGCCTCCCTGAAGAACGCCGAGATCATCCCCATGTCCCTCCGCACCGTGCACTTCGTGCTGCCGGGTGGCGTCGACGACCCGACGGCACCCAGCGGCGGCAACGCCTACGACCGTCGCGTGTGCCTGGACCTGCCCGGCTTCGGCTGGCAGGTGACCAAGCACGCCGTGACCGGCGACTGGCCCCGGCCCGGGGCCGACGCCCGTACGGAACTGGCGCGCACCCTGACCGCGTTGCCCGACGGGGCCGTCGTGCTCCTCGACGGGCTGGTGGCCTGCGGTGTGCCGGAGATCGTGGTGCCCGAGGCGGAACGGCTGCGCATGGCCGTCCTCGTCCACCTCCCGCTCGGCGACGAGACCGGGCTGGACGCGGCGGTGGCCGCCGAACTGGACGCCAAGGAGCGGGCGGTGCTGCGGGCCGTGCCGGCGGTGATCGCCACCAGCGACTGGGCGGTCCGCCGCCTGGTCTCCCACCACGGCCTTCCCCCCGAGCGGGTCCACGTCGCGGCCCCCGGCGCCGACATCGCGCCGCTCGCACCCGGGACCGACGGTGTGTCGCGTCTGCTGTGCGTGGCCGCCGTGACCCCGCGCAAGGGCCAGCACCGGCTGGTGGAGGCACTGGCCGGGGTGAGCGACCTGCCGTGGAGCTGCGTGTGCGTCGGCGGTCTGACCCAGGACCCGGAGTACGTCGCCCACCTGCGGTCCCTCATCAAGAAGCACGGTTTCGAGGACCGGCTGGAGCTGGCCGGGCCGCAGTCGGGCCCCGCGCTCGACGCCAGTTACGCCGCGGCCGACCTGATGGTCCTCACCTCCTACGCCGAGACGTACGGCATGGCGGTGACCGAGGCCCTGGCACGGGGCATCCCGGTGATGGCCACGGACGTCGGCGGGCTGCCGGAGGCGGTCGGCCGCGCCCCGGACGGGGGAGTGCCCGGCATCCTCGTCCCGCCGGAGAACCCCGCCGCCATCGCCGCCGAACTGCGCGGCTGGTTCGGCGAGGCGGACGTACGACGCCGCCTGAAGGCCGCCGCCCGCAGCCGCCGCGCCGCCCTGGGCGGCTGGGCGACGACCGCACAGAGCCTGGCGGCGGTACTGCGCCGGCTCCCGACCGAACCCCGGAGGGCCGCATGACGAACCCGGCGACGACGACCCAGCAGAGCGGGGCGATTCCGGCACAGCCCGGGCCGAGAGGGGGCACGGGTGTGACGGACAGCGTGACGCCGGGCGGGAAGCCCGGCCCGGGGCAGGCCGCGGGAGCGGGCACCGCGGGCGTGGTGCCCGGCGACAACGCCGTGCTCCCCGGCCTGGGCTCCAGTGTCGCCTTCGGTCCGGGGCAGGTGCCCGGGGCCGTCATCCCCGGCGCCGGACCCAGCGGCAAGCCCGGCTCGCGGCCGACCGTCAAGCTGCGTGAGGCCAACCCGGACGATCCGCCCCGGTACGCGCCCGAGTGGCTGGAGCTGCGGGAGCCGGCCGACGCCGCCGGGCGGGCGCACGACCTGCTCGACCCGCTGCGGATCCGGCTCGCCAACATGCCCGGCAAGCCGGGCGGCGTCGTCATCCACGACCTGGGCTGCGGCACCGGCTCGATGGGCCGCTGGCTCGCCCCCCGCCTGGACGGGGCCCAGCACTGGATCCTGCACGACCGCGACCCCTACCTGCTGCACTTCGCCGCCGTCTCCTCCCCGCGCTCGGCCGCCGACGGCAGCCGGGTCTCCGTGGAGACGCGGCGCGGTGACGTCGCCCGCCTCACCCCGGACGCCCTGCAGGGCGCGTCCCTGGTGACGGCGTCCGCCCTGCTGGACGTCCTCACCCGCGAGGAGGTCGGCACCCTCGCCGCCGCCTGCGCCGGGGCCGGCTGCCCCGCCCTGCTGACACTGTCCGTCGCCGGGCGGGTGGAACTGACCCCGTCCCACCCGCTGGACGCGGAGCTCGCCCAGGCGTTCAACGACCACCAGCGCCGCGACGGACTGCTCGGCCCCGACGCGGTCACGGCGGCGGCCGAGGCGTTCTCCGAGCACGGCGCGACCGTACGGCTGCACCCGAGCCCCTGGCGACTCGGCCCCGAGCAGGCCGCGCTCACCGAGCAGTGGCTGCGCGGCTGGGTCGGTGCCGCCGTCGAGGAGCGCCCCGAGCTGCGGGCCGAAGCCGACGTCTATCTGACCAACCGGCTGGCGGCCTGCGCCGCGGGCGAGTTGCGCGTCACCGTCCACCATGTCGACCTCCTGGCCCTGTCCCGCCCGGCAGGCGGAGCGTCATGAGCCCCCAGGCGACGGGAACGCGCCCCCGCACCACCCTCACCGAGAACCGTCGGTCCCCCCTGACCGGCAGCGGCACCCGAGTGCCCGCGGTCTCCGGTGCTGCGGGTGCGGCCCGGGCCGACGCGGCCGTGCCGCGCCCGGCCGTGGGCGCCGGGAGCGAGCCCGCCGCCGCGGCCGGCCCCGGCCGGACGGCCCGAGCCCCGTCGCCGGATGCCGGCCCGGACAGCGCCACCACCTCGTCGCCCGGCCCGATCCGCACGGCGCTGGCCCGCCTCGCCTCCCCCAAGGTCCGCACGCACCTCGGCACCGTCGCCGGAATCGCCATCCTGGCGGTGCTGTTCTGGCGGCTCGGAACCGGCGTCTTCCTGGACGGGCTGCGGCGGATCGACGGGGTGTCGCTGCTGCTCGCGCTCGGCATCGGTCTCGTCACCACCGTGTGCAGCGCGTGGCGGTGGGCGATCGTGGCCCGGGGGCTCAGGATCCGGCTGCCGTTCGGGCCGGCCGTCGCCGACTACTACCGCGCGCTGTTCCTGAACGCGGCCCTGCCCGGCGGCGTCCTCGGCGACGTGCACCGGGCCGTGCGGCACGGGCAGAGCGAGGGGGACGTGCGGCGGGGCGTGAAGGCCGTCGTCCTCGAACGGGCCGCCGGGCAGATCGCGTTGTTCGCTCTCGGGGCCGTCGTCCTGCTGACCATGCCGTCCCCGGTGCTGGCCGAGGCCCGGCACGTCACCCCGCTCGCGGCCCTGGCCGCCGTGGGGGCACTCGCCGTCGTCCTCGCCCTGCGCATGAACCGCGTGGCACCCTCCCCCCGCGGCCGCAGGCTGCGCGCGGTCCTCGCCGAGGCCCGCGAAGGGCTGCTGTCGCGGCAGAACGGGCCGGGAGTGGTTGTCTCCTCCGTGGTGGTGCTGGCAGGTTACGTCGCGATGTTCGTACTCGCCGCTCGTGTCGCCGGGACCGCCGCCTCCGTGGCCGTCCTGCTGCCCCTCGCGGTCCTCGCCCTGCTGGCGATGGGCCTGCCGCTGAACGTCGGCGGCTGGGGGCCCCGGGAGGGCGTCACCGCCTGGGCGTTCGGCGCGGCGGGCCTGGGCGCCGGCCGGGGACTGGCCGTCGCGGTCGTCTACGGGGTCCTCAGCCTGGTGGCCAGCCTGCCCGGCCTGATCGTGCTCGTCGCCCGCTGGTACGCGGGCCTGCGGGAGGGGGCCGGGGCCACCGTGGCGGCCCCGGAACCCGTCCCCGCGCCGCAGGGTGACTACGCGTCGGAGGCCAGCATCGAGAAATACGCCCCGAAGGAATCCGCGAGGCTCGCCAGGAGTTCCTTCCCCTTTTCCGCCGAACCCAGCGAAGGACGGCCGATGACACCGGAATCGGTATAGCCGGACATGCCGAGGGTGAGCAGATGACGCCGGTCGTCAGCGACGAAATCGGAAGTCTCGTAACCGGGTCGGAGCATTTCGGGATGAGCGTGCAGAAGGATGGAGGTCTCTATTTCCCCCGCATGCATGTCGGTGAGCAGCGAGGTGACCACACCCGCCCGCTCGCGCGCCGCCTCCCAGTCCTCCGCGGCCGGGAAGAGCGCCATCCGCTCGCCGCGCGCGGAGGACTCCTGAACCACGTTGCCCAGCACGTAGTTGCCGCCGTGCCCGTTGACCACCACCAGGGCGTCGACCCCGGACCGGCGCAGCGAAGCCGCAATGTCCCGTACCACCGCATGAAGGGTCACCGAGGAGATGCTGACGGTCCCCGGCCAGGCCGCGTGCTCGTGCGAGCACGAGATCGTCACCGGAGGAAGGAGGTGCACCGGGTACGCGCCGGCTATCTCCCGCGCGACGGCACAGGCGACGAGCGTGTCGGTCGCCAGCGGGAGGTACGGACCGTGCTGCTCGAAGCTCCCCACGGGAAGCACCGCGACCTGCCGTGAGACACCGGAGCCCCGCGTCCGTACGTCTTCCGTGGTGTCCGCCGGCACCAGATCACTCATAACGTCACGGCCTTTCGTCTCTGCTTAGGAACTCGAGAATCATGACAGAAAAAATTGGCGTACTCGGCAAGAAGTCAGCGCAGCGGACCGGCGTGGAACGCGTCGTGAATGCGCCCTTGCCCACCGTGTACGGGAAATTCCAGGCGGTCGGCTACCTGGACCATGACCGCGGTGACGAACAGGTGGCCCTGGTCTACGGAGAGATCGGCACGGACGGCGTCCTCATCCGGCTGCACTCGGAGTGCCTGACCGGCGACGCCTTCGGCTCCCAGCACTGCGAGTGCGGCGACCAGCTCGACGCCGCCCTGCGCGCGGTCGTCGCCGAGGGCGCCGGCATCGTGGTCTACCTCCGAGGGCATGAAGGCCGCGGCATCGGTCTGCTCGCCAAGCTGCGCGCCATGGCCCTGCAGGCGGAGGGTCTGGACACCGTCGAGGCCAACCTCGCCCTCGGCCTGCCGGTCGACGCCCGCGACTACGGTGTCGCCGCGCGGATCCTGGACGACCTGGGCGTGCGGTCCGTGCGGCTGATGTCCAACAACCCGCGCAAGCGCGAGGCACTGGTGGACCACGGCATCACGGTCGCCGAGCAGGTGCCGCTGCTGATCCCGCCGTGCGAGAACAACATCACCTACCTGCGCACCAAGCGGGAGCGCCTCGACCATCATCTGCCCCACCTGGACGCGGTGGTCAGCTCCTCCTGACCGCCTCGGCCGGTTTTGGCTTCCCCGACGTGACCTGGGCGCATCCGGGCGCGACCCGCAGGCGGGCCGCGTACGCTTCGTGGACGTCCGCCCCTTGAGCGTCGGCCCTCACCGGCCGGCGCCTCACGCCGGAGGCCCACTGGTATGACCGAGCTCCATCTGTGGCTGCGCCACGAGGCCCGAACGACCGAGCGACGCACTCCGATCGTGCCCGACGACGCCCGGCGGCTCGTCGGCAACGGAGTGGAACTGACCGTCGAGGAGTCCCCGCAGCGGGTCTTCCCGATCGAGGAGTTCGAGGCGGCCGGCTGCCGCGTCGCGCCCGCGGGCTCCTGGGTGACGGCGCCGCGGGACGCCGTCGTGCTCGGCCTGAAGGAACTGCCCCAGGACCCGGCCGCACTGACGCACCGGCACATCTTCTTCGGCCACGCCTACAAGAACCAGCCCGGAGCGGCGGAGCTGCTGGGCCGGTTCGCCACCGGGGGCGGGGCGCTGTTCGACCTGGAGTACCTGGTGGACGACACCGGCCGGCGCCTCGCCGCCTTCGGCTTCTGGGCCGGCTATCTGGGCGCCGCCCTGGCCGTGCTCCGGCACCGGGACCGGCTGCGGGCACCGCTGGCGCCGACCACCAAGGGAGACCTGGACGAGACGCTGAAGCCCGCCGCCGGCGACGCCGAGTTCGCCGGCCTCGTCATCGGCGCCCTGGGCCGCAGCGGCCGCGGCGCCCGCACGGCCTTCGCCACCGCAGGCGTCGACCCGACCTGCTGGGACCTCGCCGAGACCCGGCACCTGGACCGCCCCGCCCTGTTGCGGCACGACGTGATGGTGAACGCGGTGCTCGCCACCAGCCCCGTCCCGCCCTTCCTGCACGAGCAGGACCTCGACACCCCCGGCCGCCGTCTGCGCACCCTGTGCGACGTGACCTGCGACGTCGGTTCCCCGCTCAACGTCCTTCCCGTGTACGACGACACCACCTCCTGGGACGAGCCCGTGCGCCGGCTGCGCGACGACCCCCCGCTCGACCTCATCGCCATCGACAACCTGCCTTCCCTGCTGCCGCTGGAGTCCAGCGCCGACTTCTCGGCCGCCCTGCTGCCCCACCTGCTCGACTTCGGCGTCTCGGGGCCCTGGGGACGCTGCCTGGACCGGTTCCGTGACGCCTCCCGCGCCCACGGCCTCGACAAGGAGGAGGAGCCACATGGCCACTGAACCGGCGACGGCGAGCGGCACCGTCCACTGGATCGGCGCCGGCCTGTCCACGGGCAGCGGTCTCGCCGCGCTGTGCGAGACCGCCGGGCGCGTCCGGCTCTGGCACCGCACCGAGGCCCGCGCCGCCGACGCCCTCGGCCGGCTGGGCCTCACCGGCCGCGCCGAGCCCCGTGCCTACACGCTGTCCGCGCTCGCCGCCGAACTCGCGCCGGGCGATGTCGTCGTGTCGATGCTGCCCGCGCCGGAGCACGCCCCGCTGCTCGCCGCGTGCGTACGGCAGGGGGCGCACTTCGCGTGCTCCAGCTATGTGTCGGACGCGGTGCTGGAGCAGGTGCCCGCCGCCGGGAAGGCCGGGCTCGTCGTCCTCGCCGAGGCCGGGCTCGACCCGGGCATCGACCACTTCTTCGCCCACGCCCTGGTCGCCCGGGCCCGGGAGGCGATCGGCGACGCGACGCCCGCCTCGTACGCCCTCACGTCGTACTGCGGCGGCGTCCCCGCCGTCCCGAACGACTTCACGTACCGCTTCAGCTGGGCACCCGCTGGTGTCCTGAACGCCCTGCGTTCCCCGGCCCGTTACATCGAGGACGGTGCGCAGACGGTCGCCGGGCGGCCCTGGGAGGCGACGCGGCGGCACGTCGTCGGCGGGGAGACCTTCGAGGTCTACCCCAACCGTGACAGCGTCCCGTTCGTCGCACAGTACGGCCTGCCGGAGGCCTGGACCCCGCGCACGTTCGTCCGCGGCACCCTGCGTCTGGGGGGCTGGCTGCGCGCCTGGGAGGGTGTCTTCGAGGAGCTGAGGACCGGCGACGACGACCGTATCGCCGCCCTGGCGGGGGAACTGGCCGCCACCTACCCCACCACGGACGACGACCGTGACCGGGTCGTCCTCGCCGTGTCGCTGGACGTGCGGGCCGAGTCCGGGCGGACCTGGGCGGGCGGCTGCCTGCTGGACCTGGTGGGCGACGCCGAGGAGAGCGCGATGGCCCGCTGCGTCTCGCGGACCCTCGCCCTGGGCGTCCGCCACGTCCTGGACGGTTCCCTGCCGCCGGGCCTGAACCGCGCCGCGGGGACGGCCGCCCGGTCCGAGCAGTGGCTGCGTGAACTCGCGCGGGACGGAGTGGAGTTCACGCTCCGTGTCGACCAGTAGCGAGTCTCACTCCGACAGGGCCTCGTGGACCAGCCGCTTGAGGTCCTTGAAGACCGTGTGGGAGGTCCTGGGCCGCACCTGCGTCATGAACTGCACCGTCAGGTCGCGGCCCGGATCGACCCAGAACGTCGTCGTGGCCACACCGCTCCAGCCGAACGCGCCGAGCCCGGACGGCACCAGGGTGCGGGACGGGTCGATCACCACGGAGCAGTTGAGACCGAATCCGAGCCCCTCGTTGCCGGGCTCGTCGTGGGCGGGGCGGCTGCCGAAGGCCCGCAGGTCGGCACCGCCGGGCAGGTGGTTGCGGGTCATCAGATCCACCGTCCGCGGGGCGAGCAGCCGCACGCCGTCGAGCTCGCCCCGGCGGCGCAGCAGCTCCATGAAGCGGTGGTAGTCGTGGGCCGAGCACACCATGCCGCCGCTGCCCGACAGGAACCGCGGCCGGCCGCGCAGCGGGAGCCCCGGGAACGGCTCGATGCCGCCGCCCTCCTTCTCCCCGTACATCTCGGAGAGCCGGGGCGCCTGCGCGTCCGTGACGTGGAAGCCCGCGTCCGTCATGCCGAGCGGCCCGAAGATCCGCTCGGCGCAGAACACGTCGAGCGGCTGCCCGGACACGACCTCGATGATCCGGCCGAGGACGTTGCTGGCCACCGAGTAGTTCCACTCGGTGCCCGGCTCGAACTGCAGCGGCAGGCTCGCGTACACCTCGATGGTCTCGGCCAGGTTCGCGCCCGGCGGCACCGACGACTCCAGGTGGGCCTCGCGGTACAGGGCGTCGACGGGGTGGGTGTGGTAGAAGCCGAAGGTCAGACCCGAGGTGTGGGTCATCAGATGCCGGACGAGTATGGGGCCGTCGGCGGGGCGGGTCTCGACATCCGCCCCGGAGCCGCCGACGTAGACCCGCGGGTCGGCGAAGGCGGGCAGGTGGCCGGCGACCGGGTCGTCGAGCGACAGCCGGCCCTCCTCCACCAGCAGCAGCGCGGCGACCGCGGTGACCGGCTTCGTCATGGAGTACACCCGCCACAGCGTGTCGGGCTCGACCGGGAGCCCGGCCGCGATGTCGCGCAGGCCGTGCGTCGTGAGGTGGGCGACGCGTCCGGCCCGGGCGACGGACACGAGGAATCCCGGCAGCCGCCCGTCGTCGACCAGCCGGGCGAAGTTCCGGTCCAGGCGGCCCAGCACCTGCGGATCCAGTCCGGCCTCACCCGGATCGACCTCTTGTCGCAGCTGTGCCATGGCTCTTCTCCCGTCGCGCTCGTCGAGGTGAGATCCGGCATACCCCGCCCGGACCGCCTCAGACCCCATCGTGGTGCAGGAACGGTTCATGATCGCGCAGGAACACGTGAGCGAGGGCCCTGAGGCCAGGGGCGCAGGACCAATGGCCGATGGCCTGGTGGAGGCGGGTTTCCTAGGCTCGGGTCGTCGCCCCGCCGTACGCCGGAGAAGAGGTCACGATGCCCGTGAACGGTCGCAGTCACATCCGTATCGCCCGTCCCTCCAGGGACCTCGTGGCGGCCGAGCGGTTCTGGAGCGGAGGGCTCGGGCTCCGTGTGGTGTGGCGGGCCGAGGGCGGGGACGGACCCGGGGAGCACGACCTGCTGATGCTCGGCTGGCCCGACGCCGACTGGCACCTGGAGCTCGTGCACGAGCCCGCCCGCCCCGTCGAGCCCCGCCCGACCGAGGAGGACCTGCTGGTCGTCTACGTGGACGGACCCGTCCCGGACGACCTGGTCGCCCGCCTGGAGGAGCACGGCGGGAAGAGGGTGGAGTCCCCGAACCCCTACTGGAACGAGTGGGGAGCCACCGTCGAGGACCCGGACGGCTACCGCCTGGTGCTGTGCCGGCGGGCCTGGTCCAACAGCTGAACGCATCGAGCGCCGGGCAAGGTTCCTCGGTGGCGCGGGGGACTGCGCGGCCAGCCCCCACGCCCCCGCACCCGTGGACCGTCCACGGCCGGGCCCAGAGGGACCGGCAGGGAACGACGGCCTCAGGCCGTCACCTTCTCCTCCTGAACGGCTCCGGGTTCGGCGCGTTCCCCCAGCGACTCCGTGGGCACCCGGTGCGTCTCCCGCGCCGACACCGCCGCGATCACGGGCGGCACGCACAACGCCGCCGTGAACAGCGCCACCGCCGGCCAGTCGTCGCCCCCCGGCCCCGCGATCTGCGCCGCGAACGTCACCGCGAACCCGGCCGCCGCGAAACCGATCTGCGTGCCGATGGCCACGCCGGACAGCCGGACCCGGGTCGCGAACATCTCGCCGTAGAAGGCGGGCCACACGCCGTTCGCGGCGCTGTAGACCACGCCGAAGCAGACGATGCCCGTCAGGAACGTCAGCGGGTAGGAGCCCGTGGAGACCGCCCACAGGTACAGGAACATCGTCACGGCGCTGCCCACCGCGCCGATGAGGAACACCGGGCGGCGCCCGATCCGGTCGGACAGCGTCGCCCACAGCGGGATCGCGGCGAGCGCGACGACATTGGCCAGGGCGCCCACCCACAGCATGGCCGTACGCGACATGCCGACCGCGTCGCTGGTGGCGTACGCCAGCGCCCACACCGTGAAGATCGTGCTGACCGAGGCGATCAGCGCAGCCGCGATCACCCGGAGCACGTCCGCCCAGTGCTCGCGGAGCAGGATCACGAGCGGCAGCTTGGCCACGCCCTCCTCCGCGGCCTGCTGCGCGAAGGCCGGCGTCTCGTCCAGCCTGCGGCGGATGACGTAGCCGACGACGGCGACCGCGACGCTCAGCCAGAACGGCAGCCGCCAGCCCCAGGACAGCAACTGGTCCTCGGGCAGCGCGGCGACCGGGATGAAGACCAGCGTGGCCAGCAGCTGGCCGCCCTGCGTGCCGCTGAGGGTGAAGCTGGTGAAGAAGCCGCGCCGGCCCGGTGGCGCGTGTTCCAGCGTCATGGAGTTGGCGCTGGCCTGCTCGCCCGCCGCCGAGATGCCCTGCAGCACCCGGCACAGCACCAGCAGGGCCGGAGCAAGGTTGCCGACCTGGTCCCGGGTCGGCAGACAGCCGATGAGGAACGTCGACAGGCCCATCAGCATCAGCGTGAAGACCATGATCTTCTTGCGGCCCGCACGGTCCCCGAAGTGGCCCAGGAACAGCGCGCCGACCGGGCGCGCGGCGTACGCGACCCCGAACGTGGCCAGCGACAGCAGGGTCGCCGTGGCCGGGTCGGACTCGTCGAAGAACACCTCGGGGAAGATCAGCGCGGCGGCGCTGCCGTAGATGAAGAAGTCGTAGTACTCCAGGGCGCTGCCGATCCAGGCGGCGGTGGCGGCTTTCCTGGGCTGACCGGGCGGGGCGGCGGACCCTGAGGGCATGGCGGGGACGGACACGGCGGCTCCTTGGGGGGCTCCACCCTAGGCGGAGTGAGACGAACGGCGAGCAGAGGGGGACGTGCCGGATCGCGGCTAATTAACCCACTGGGTAGTTAGTAGGGGATGGCCAGTGATGCTGCGCCCGCGTGCCGCCGGTGTCAAGGGGTCGCGCGCGGGGTGTTCAGTCCGCCGTGCGCTCCGCCGTCAGGTACGCGATCACCATGTCGCCCAGCATCGCGCGGTAGTGCGCGCGCTGCGCCCCGTCGAGCAGGTCGCGGCCGAACAGCGCGCCGAAGGTGTGCCGGTTGGAGACCCGGAAGAAGCAGAAGGAGGAGATCATCGCGTGCAGGTCGACGGCGTCGACGTCGGCCGTGAACAGGCCCGACTCCTGACCCGACGCCAGGATCCGGCGGATCACGTCCAGGGCGGGGGAGCCGATCTTCCCGAGCTTCTCGGAACCGGCGATGTGCTGCGCCTCGTGGATGTTCTCGATGCTGACCAGGCGGATGAAGTCGGGATGCTGCTCGTGGTGGTCGAAGGTCAGCTCGGCCAGGCGCCGGATCGCCGCCACCGGGTCCAGGTGATCGACGTCGAGCTGCTGCTCGGCCTCCCGGATCACGCCGTACGCGCGCTCCAGCACGGCCGTGAACAGCTGCTCCTTGCCGCCGAAGTAGTAGTAGATCATCCGCTTCGTGGTGCGGGTGCGGGCGGCGATCTCGTCCACCCGGGCCCCGTCGTAGCCGACCCGGGCGAACTCCTGGGTGGCGACGTCGAGGATCTCCGCCCGGGTGCGGGCGGCGTCACGGATGCGCTCGCCGGGGCGTGCCGGTTCTTCGGCGCTGGTCATCAGGTTCCTTCGGGCGGAGGGTCCGGTGCCGGTGATTCTAGAAGCAGAGGCCCGTTCGTCCGCGGGGTCTTCCCGAGCCCGTGCGCGGCTGATATAGCTAACGTACTAGTTCGTACATTAGTAGCCGCTCGGGAGGCGCGCGTGCCCAAGGAGTCGTATCTCGTCGGACTGATCGGTTCCGGCATCGGCCCGTCCCTCAGCCCGGCGCTGCACGAGCGGGAGGCCGGCCGGCAGGGCCTGCGCCTGGTGTACCGGCTGATCGACATCGACACCCTCGGGGTGCCGCCCGAGGCGGCCGGAGACCTGGTGCGGGCCGCCCGCGACCTGGGCTTCGACGGACTCAACATCACGCACCCGTGCAAACAGCTCGTCATCGAGCACCTGGACGCGCTCGCCCCGCAGGCCGAGTCGCTGGGCGCCGTCAACACGGTCGTGTTCGAGGACGGCCGCGCGGTCGGCCACAACACGGACGTCACCGGCTTCGCCGCGTCCTTCGCGCGCGGGCTGCCCGACGCGCCGCTGGAGCGGGTCGTGCAGCTGGGCGCCGGGGGTGCGGGCGCGGCCGTCGCCCACGCCACTCTCACCCTCGGCGCCGGGCGGGTCACCGTCGTCGACGCCCTGCCCGACCGGGCCGCGGCGCTGGCCGGTTCCCTGAACCGGACCTTCGGGGAGGGCCGCGCGGCCGCCGCCCGGCCGGACCGGCAGGCCGAGCTGCTCGCGCACGCCGACGGCGTCGTCCACGCCACCCCCACCGGCATGGCCGCCCACCCCGGCCTGCCGCTGCCCGCCGAGCTGCTGCACCCCGGGCTGTGGGTGGCCGAGGTGGTCTACCGCCCGCTGGAGACCGAGCTGCTGCGCACCGCCCGCGCCCTGGGCTGCGCCACCCTCGACGGCGGCGGCATGGCCGCCTTCCAGGCCGCCGACGCGTTCCGCCTGTTCACCGGCGGGGAACCCGATGCCGCGCGGATGCTGGCGGACCTGACCGAACTGGCCGGGGCCGTCGGGGCTTCGAACTAGAGAGAGGTACCGACGTGCGTACGTCCATCGCCACCGTCTCCCTCAGCGGCTCCCTCACCGGGAAACTCGAAGCCGCCGCCCGGGCCGGCTTCGACGGGGTGGAGATCTTCGAGGACGACCTGCTGGCCGCCCCCCTCACTCCCGAGGACATCCGCGCCCGCTGCGCCGACCTCGGGCTCCGCATCGACCTCTACCAGCCGATGCGGGACATGGAGTCCGTCCCCGAGGCCGAGTTCGCCCGGAACCTGCGGCGGGCCCGGCACAAGTTCGAGCTGATGCGCCGGCTCGGCGCCGACACGGTCCTCGTCTGCTCCAGCGTCTCCCCGCAGGCGGTGGACGACGACGCCCTCGCCGCCGAGCAGCTCAGCCGACTCGCCGACCTGGCAGGGGAGTCCGGCATCCGGGTGGCCTACGAGGCGCTCGCGTGGGGGCGGCACGTCAGTACGTACGACCACGCCTGGCGCATCGTCGAGACGGCCGGCCACCCCGCGCTCGGCACCTGCCTGGACAGCTTCCACATCCTGTCCCGCGGCTCGGACCCCAAGGGCATCGAGGGCATCCCCGGCGAGAAGATCTTCTTCCTCCAGCTCGCCGACGCCCCGCTGCTCGCCATGGACGTCCTGCAGTGGAGCCGCCACTACCGCTGCTTCCCGGGACAGGGCGGCTTCGACGTCGCGGGGCTGGTGCGGCACGTGCTGGCCACCGGCTACGACGGCCCCCTGTCCCTGGAGATCTTCAACGACGTCTTCCGGCAGGCCGACGCCGGCCCGACCGCCGTCGACGCCCGGCGCTCCCTGCTGGTCCTCCAGGAGACGGTGGGCAAGGCGCCCCTGCCCAGCCCGGTCGTCCCCACCGGCGTCGCCTTCGCCGAGCTGGTCACGCCCGACGCCGAACCCCTCGCCGCCCTGCTCGGGGCCCTGGGCTTCACCCGTACCGCACGGCACCGCGGCAAGCCCGTCGGCCTGTGGGAGCAGGGCGACGCCCGGATCCTGGTCAACACCGGGCCGGCCGTGCGCCGGGACGGCACCCGGCTCGCCGCGATCGGGCTGGAGTCCCCGGACCCGGCCGGAGCGGCCCGGCGCGCCGAGGCACTGCTCGCGCCGGTACTGCCGCGCCGCCGCGCCCCGGAGGACGCCCCGCTCGACGCGGTCGCCGCCCCCGACGGCACGGAGCTGTTCTTCTGCGCCACCGGGCGCCCGGAACTGCCCGACTGGCGGGCCGACTTCGAGGCCACCGGCCGGCCGTCGGGCCAGGAGGGCATCCGGGGCATCGACCACCTCGCCCTGACCCAGCCCTGGCACCACTTCGACGAGGCGGCCCTCTTCCACCGCGGGGTACTCGGTCTGCACGCCCAGGAGAGCGTGGACGTCGCCGACCCGTACGGCCTCATGCGCAGCCGTGCCGTCACCAGCCCCGACGGCAGCGTCCGGATCGCCCTCACCGTCGGCGCGGCGCCCACGGACGACACCGTCCACGCCCAGCACATCGCCCTGGCCACCGACGACGTGGTCGCCGCGGTACGCCGCTTCCGGGACGCGGGCGGCAGTCCGCTGCCGGTCCCGGCGAACTACTACGACGACCTCGCCGCCCGCTTCGAGTTCGCCGACGGCGAGCTGGAGACCTACCGCGACCTCGGCATCCTCTACGACCGCGACGCCCACGGCGTCTTCCGCCACTGCTACACCCGCACGGTCGGCCGCGTCTTCTTCGAGCTCGTCCAGCGCGACGGCGGCTACCGGGGCTACGGCGCCGCCAACGCCCCGGTGCGGCTCGCCGCGCAGCACACGGTGCGCTCGCTCACTGGCGGCTGACGGTCCGGGTGATGCCGGTGACGACGGTGGTGGCGAGGATCCAGCCGGTGAGGACGAGGGCGTAGGAGAGCCACTGGTACCCGCCGGTGGGCGCGAACGCGGCCTCCTGCCCGAAGGAGATCACCGGCAGCAGCAGGTCGAGTGTGTAGAACACCGGGTTGAACTGCGGTGCCTCGTCGGCCTTCAGCGGTTCGGGATGGTGCAGCGCGTAGGCGAGGGAGCCGACCACGAGCAGCGACACCAGCCAGCCTGCGGCCCGCAGGGGGCGGAAGCCGTAGCCGACGGTGGCGTCCTGCACATGGCCCCACAGCCGGCCGTACCAGGGCAGGGTGCCGCGCCGGCGGCGCTGCTTGGCGAGCTGGACGAGGCGGGCGGCGGGGTCGTCGCCGATCCTGCGATAGGCGGCGGTCAACTGCTCGTACGCGTGCGGGACATAGCCCTCGCCGTCCCGCTCCAGCATCTCCAGGCGCCGCTCGGCGGGCTCGTGCGGGGTGAGGGAGGTGTAGACGAGACTGTTGAGCAGGACCTCCCCGGGGACCGCCTCCGGCTCCAGGAACAGCACGTCCACCTGAGCGCGGCGCAGATTGAGGGTGCCCTCCATGGGAGGGCTCTTGCGCACCCAGAGTTCCCCGATGGTGCAGCTGCTGGCCCGCAGCGCCGCGTCGCCCGGGTTCGCCAGCCGCGCGTGCGACAGGTCGAGACGGCCCGCGATCCGGGCGCCCCGCAGGCCGATCCAGCCCCGTACGCCCGCTTCGCGCAGCAGCGTGTCGCCCTCCACCGTGAGCGTCTCCGCGTCGAGGGCGACCTCACCGGCACCGGCCTCGAGCCGCGCTTTGTTGAGGTCGATCGAGCCCGCGACCGACGCGCCCGTCAGCCGCACCTCGCCGCGCGTCCGCATGCCCGGCGCCGACAGGCCGTCCCCGACGGTCACATGGTTGAGCTGGAGCGCCGGCTCGCCGGACGGCGGCTCGCCGATGGCGGCCCCGTCCATGAACAGCGCGCCGGAGATCTGCGCCCCGCCCAGCCGTACGGGCCCGGCGAACACACAGTCCGACAGGCGCAGGACGCCGTCCACGCGCACGGTGGCGGCGTCCAGGCCGGGCAGGACCGAGCCGCGCAGGTTCAGCTGGCGCAGCCGCGCCGCGTACAGCACGGGCACGTTCTCGAAGGAGCAGGCACTGAGGCGCACGGCGTGGTCGATCTCGCCGTACTGGAGGTTCAGCACCCCGGTGATCCGCGCGCCCGCCAGCCTGAGGGCGGCGGTCTCCCCGTCCTCCTGCGGCGCGCTCAGCAGCAGGGCCCGCACCACGGCCGCCCGTACGGTCCGTTCGGGTCCCCAGTCCGCCCCCCGTGCCGGGTCCTCGTCGGCCGGGCCCCGGAAGTCCACGTCCTGCCCGCGGGGAAAGGCACGCCACACCTGCTCCTCGGCGGGTGTCATGTTGTCGATCTCCATCAGCGGGGACTCTGACGCGCCCGGCCGGAGGCTGTCAACTCCCCTCCGGCCGGGGACGGTTACGCCCTGGTGTTCCACTCCGCGATCACGGGCCGGCCGTGCTCGGTCGACAGCCGGCAGACCGTCCCGGTCTCCAGCCGGAACAGCCGTCCCTCAGCCGGGGACAGACCCAGCCGGCGGGCCGTCAGCACACGGAGGAAGTGGCCGTGCGCCACCAGGATCACATCACCCTCGGGCAGGGCCTCGGCCGCCCGGGTCAGCACCCGGTCGGCCCGCTCGCCTACCTCCTCCGGGGACTCGCCGGGCCGGCCCTCCGGCCCGGACGGCCCGCCGTCGGTCCACAGGTCCCAGTCGGGCCGGGTGCGGTGAACCTCCTCCGAGGTGACGCCCTCGTAGGCGCCGTAGTACCACTCGTGCAGGTCCGCGTCCCGCACGGCCCCCGTCAGGCCCGCGAGTTCGGCGGTGCGCACCGCGCGGCCGAGCGGGCTGGTGAGGACCAGCGCGAAGGAGCGGCCCGCGAGGAGCGGGGCGAGCGACGTGGCCTGCCGCTCACCCTGCCGGGTGAGCGGCAGGTCGGTGAAGCTGGTGTGCTGTCCGCTCCGGCTCCACTCCGTCTCGCCGTGCCGGACCAGCAGCAGATCGCCCACGTGCTACGCCTTCTTCGCGGACTCGACGGCGTGGCCGCCGAACTGGTTGCGCAGCGCCGCGATCATCTTCATCTGCGGCGAGTCGTCCTGCCGGGACGCGAACCGCGAGAACAGGGATGCGGTGATCGCGGGCAGCGGCACGGAGTTGTCGACCGCGGCCTCCACGGTCCAGCGTCCCTCACCGGAGTCCTGGGCGTAGCCCCGCAGGGTCTCCAGGTGCTCGTCCTCGTCGAGCGCGTCGACCGCGAGCTCCAGCAGCCAGGAGCGGATGACCGTGCCGTCCTGCCAGGAGCGGAACACCTCGCGGACGTTGTCCACGGAGTCCACGGCCTCCAGCAGCTCCCAGCCCTCGGCGTAGGCCTGCATCATCGCGTACTCGATGCCGTTGTGGACCATCTTGGCGAAGTGCCCGGCGCCCACCTTGCCCGCGTGGACGAAGCCGTACGGGCCCTCCGGCTTGAGCGCCTCGAAGATCGGCCGCAGCCGGTCGACGTACTCCTTCTCGCCGCCGACCATCAGGGCGTAGCCGTTCTTCAGGCCCCACACGCCGCCCGAGACGCCCGCGTCGACGAAGCCGATCCCGCGCCTGCTCAGCTCCTCGGCGTGCTTCTCGTCGTCCGTCCAGCGGGAGTTGCCGCCGTCGACCACCGTGTCGTACGGCTTGAGGAGGTCCGCCAGACGGTCGATGACGTGCTGGGTGGGGTCGCCGGCCGGGACCATGACCCAGACCGTGCGCGGTGCTTCCAGCTGGTTGACGAGGTCGGCCAGGGTGGCGACGTCGGACTTCTCGGGGTTGGTGTCGTAGCCGACGACGGTGTGGCCGGCGTTGCGCAGGCGCTCGCGCATGTTGCCGCCCATTTTGCCGAGACCCACAAGACCGATCTGCATATCAGTTCACTTCCCGAAGATTGCGGTAGGCGGCCACCAGCGCGGCCGTGGACGGATCGAGACCGGGGACGTCTGCGCCCTCGGTCAGGGCGGGCTCGACGCGCTTGGCGAGGACCTTGCCGAGTTCGACGCCCCACTGGTCGAAGGAGTCGATGTTCCAGACCGCGCCCTGCACGAACACCTTGTGCTCGTAGAGGGCGATCAGCTGGCCGAGGACCGACGGGGTCAGCTCGGTGGCCAGGATCGTGGTGGTGGGGTGGTTGCCGTGGAACGTGCGGTGCGGCACCTGCTTCTCGGGCACGCCCTCCGCGCGCACCTCGTCGGCGGTCTTGCCGAAGGCGAGCGCCTGCCCCTGCGCGAACAGGTTGGCCATCAACAGGTCGTGCTGCGCCGTGAGTTCGTCGCTCAGCTCGGCGACCGGGCGGGCGAAGCCGATCAGGTCCGCCGGGATCAGCTTGGTGCCCTGGTGGATCAACTGGTAGTAGGCGTGCTGCCCGTTGGTGCCCGGTGTGCCCCACACCACCGGCCCGGTCTCCCACTCCACCGGGTTTCCGTCGCGGTCCACCGACTTGCCGTTGGACTCCATGTCGAGCTGCTGGAGGTAGGCGGTGAACTTGGACAGGTAGTGGCTGTAGGGCAGGACGGCGTGGGACTGGGCGTCGTGGAAGTTGCCGTACCAGATGCCCAGCAGGCCCATGAGCAGCGGGGCGTTGGCCTCCGCGGGGGCGTTGCGGAAGTGTTCGTCGACGATGCGGAAGCCGTCGAGCATCTCCCGGAAGCGGTCCGGGCCGATCGCGATCATCAGGGACAGGCCGATCGCGGAGTCGTACGAGTAGCGGCCGCCGACCCAGTCCCAGAACTCGAACATGTTGTCGACGTCGATGCCGAAGCCGCCGACCTTCTCCGCGTTGGTCGACAGCGCGACGAAGTGCTTCGCCACCGCCTTCTCGTCGCCGCCCAGGCCGTCGAGCAGCCAGGAGCGCGCCGACGTCGCGTTGGTGATCGTCTCGATCGTGGTGAAGGTCTTGGACGCGACGATGAACAGCGTCTCCGCCGGGTCCAGGTCGCGCACCGCCTCGTGCAGGTCGGAGCCGTCCACGTTCGACACGAAGCGGAAGGTCAGCTCCCGCGCGGTGAACGGGCGCAGCGCCTCGTAGGCCATCGCCGGGCCGAGGTCGGAGCCGCCGATGCCGATGTTGACGACGGTGCGGATCCGCTTGCCGGTGTGGCCGGTCCACTCCCCGGAGCGCACACGGTCCGCGAAGGCCGCCATCCTGTCGAGCACGGCGTGCACGCCCGGGACGACGTTCACTCCGTCGACCTCGATCACCGCGTCCCGCGGGGCGCGCAGCGCGGTGTGCAGGACGGCCCGGTCCTCGGTGACGTTGATCCGCTCGCCGCGGAACATGGCGTCCCGCAACCCGAAGACGTCGGTCGCCGCGGCCAGTTCCTGGAGCAGGGCCAGTGTCTCGTCGGTGACCAGGTGCTTGGAGTAGTCGATCCGCAGGTCGCCCACGTGCACGACGTAGCGTTCGGCGCGCCCCGGGTCCGCCGCGAACAGTTCACGCAGGTCCGGCCGCGGCAGGGCGTCCGTGCGGTGGTCCTCCAGGGCCGTCCACTCGGGACGCCGGGTGAGCCTCGGGGAACCGGAGGGGGAGTCAGACATGAGCAGGGGTCTCCTCGGTTGCCTCGCCGTTCAGGGCGATGGCGTACATCTCGTCGGCGTCGAGGCGCCGCAGCTCCTCGGCGATCAGTTCGGAGGTGGCACGGACCTTCAGTGCGAGGGTGCGCGACGGCTGCCCCGGCAGGGTCAGCGTGGCCAGCGGCCCCTCCGGGCGGTCGATGACGATCTCACCGCTCCGCGTGCCCAGGCGCACCGCCGTCACGACCGGCCCGGCGGTGACCACGCGGTCCACCCGGACGTGCAGCCGGGCCTCCAGCCAGCGGGCCAGCAGCTCGGCGGCCGGGTTCTCGGCCTCGGCCTCCACCGCCGCCGAAGTGATCGGCACCCGGGCCTGGTCCAGCGCCGCCGCCAGCATCGAACGCCAGGGCGTCAGCCGGGTCCAGGCGAGGTCGGTGTCACCGGGCGCGTAGGCGCGGACCCGGGACCGGAGCGTCTCCAGGGGGTTCTCGACGGCGTACAGGTCGGTGATCCGACGCTGGGCCAGCGCGCCCAGCGGGTCCTTGGAGGGCACCTCGGGGGCGTCCACCGGCCACCACACCACCACCGGCGCGTCCGGCAGCAGCAGCGGCAGCACCACCGAGTCGGCGTGGTCGGACACCTCGCCGTAGGTCCGCAGGATCACCGTCTCCCCGGTGCCCGCGTCGGCACCCACCCGGACCTCGGCGTCCAGGCGGGAGGACTGGCGGTCGCGCGGGGTGCGGGCGTGCCGCTTGATGACGACCAGAGTGCGCGAGGGGTGCTCGTGCGAGGCCTCCTCGGCCGCCTTGATCGCGTCGTAGGCGTTCTCCTCGTCCGTGACGATCACCATCGTCAGGACCATGCCCACGGCAGGCGTGCCGATGGCGCGGCGCCCCTGCACCAGCGCCTTGTTGATCTTGCTTGCCGTGGTGTCGGTCAGGTCGATCTTCATGGCCTGCGCCAGCTCCGTCCGTCTCGTGCGAGCATCTCGTCGGCTTCCTCGGGTCCCCAGCTGCCCGAGGCGTACTGCGCGGGCCGGCCGTGCGTGGCCCAGTACTGCTCGATCGGGTCGAGGATCTTCCAGGACTCTTCCACTTCCTGGTGACGGGGGAACAGGTTGGCGTCGCCCAGGAGGACGTCGAGGATCAGCCGTTCGTACGCCTCGGGGCTCGACTCGGTGAACGACTCGCCGTAGGCGAAGTCCATCGTGACGTCCCGGATCTCCATCGACGTGCCCGGCACCTTGGAACCGAAGCGGACCGTCATACCCTCGTCCGGCTGGACGCGGATGACGATCGCGTTGGAGCCCAGCTCCTCGGTCGCGGTGGAGTCGAAGGGGGAGTGCGGCGCCCGCTGGAACACCACCGCGATCTCCGTCACCCGGCGGCCCAGGCGCTTGCCGGTGCGCAGGTAGAACGGGACGCCGGCCCAGCGGCGGTTTTCCACCTGGAGCCTGACCGCGGCGTAGGTGTCCGTCGTGGAGGACTGGTCGATGCCGTCCTCCTCCAGATAGCCGCGCACCTTCGTGCCGCCCTGCCAGGCCGCCGCGTACTGCCCGCGCACGGCCCCCTGCCCCAGGTCCTGCGGCAGCCGCACGGCCTTGAGGACCTTCAGCTTCTCGGCGAGCAGCGAAGCCGCGTCGAAGGCGGCCGGTTCCTCCATCGCGGTGAGCGCCATCAGCTGGAGCAGGTGGTTCTGGATGACGTCACGGGCGGCGCCGATGCCGTCGTAGTACCCGGCCCGGCCGCCGATGCCGATGTCCTCGGCCATGGTGATCTGCACATGGTCGACGTACGACCGGTTCCAGATCGGTTCGAACATCTGGTTGGCGAAACGCAGTGCCAGGAGGTTCTGGACGGTCTCCTTGCCGAGGTAGTGGTCGATACGGAAGACCTGCTCCGGGTCGAACACGTCGTGCACGATCGCGTTGAGCTCCTCGGCCGACCGCAGATCGTGCCCGAACGGCTTCTCGATGACCGCGCGGCGCCAGGATCCCTCGGGAGCGTCGGCCAGCTTGTGCTTCTTCAGCTGCTGGACGACCTTGGGGAAGAACTTCGGCGGCACCGACAGGTAGAAGGCGTAGTTGCCGCTGGTGCCCCGGGAGGCGTCCAGCTCCTCGACGGCGGCGCGCAGCTGCTTGAACGCCGTGTCGTCGTCGAAGTCTCCGGGGATGAACCGCATGCCCTCGGCGAGCTGCTGCCAGACCTCCTCGCGGAACGGGGTCCGCGCGTGCTCGCGGACCGCGTCGTGCACCACCTGCGCGAAGTCCTGGTTCTCCCAGTCCCGGCGGGCGAAGCCCAGCAGGGAGAAGCCCGGCGGCAGCAGACCGCGGTTGGCCAGGTCGTACACGGCCGGCATCAGCTTCTTGCGGGACAGGTCGCCGGTGACGCCGAAGATGACGAGCCCGGAGGGCCCCGCGATCCTGGGCAGGCGGCGGTCGCGTGCGTCGCGCAGCGGGTTGCTGAAGTCGGTGTCGGCGCGGTCCGTGCCCGGGGCGGCCTCCGTCGTGCCGCTCACCCCGGTCTGCTCCACCCCGGCCGCCTCCTGCGCGGCCCGGGCCTCCTTCTCCTCCTTGCTCCCCTTGGTCTCCTGTTCGGCCGTTTGGGGGATCCCGTCGCTCATTCCGAGTCAACTCCCTTGCTGTTGAGGGACTTGGTGACCGCGTCCAGCAGGTCCTGCCAGGCCACCTCGAACTTGGCCACGCCCTCGTCCTCCAGTTGCCGCACCACCTCGTCGTACGCAATGCCGAGCCGTCCGACGGCCGCCAGGTCCGCGCGGGCCCGGTCGTAACCGCCGGTGACGGTGTCGCCCTGGACGTCGCCGTGGTCGGCGACGGCGTTCAGCGTGGCCTCCGGCATGGTGTTGACCGTGCCGGGGGCGACCAGCTCGTCCACGTACAGGGTGTCCTTGTAGGCGGGGTCCTTCACACCGGTGGAGGCCCAAAGGGGGCGCTGGCGGTTCGCGCGGGCCTCCTCCAGCGCCTGCCAGCGCGGCCCGGTGAAGACCTGCCCGTACGCCTCGTAGGCGAGCCGCGCGTTGGCCAGGGCCGCCCGGCCCCGCAGGGCGAGGGCCTCGTCCGTGCCCAGCAGCGTCAGCCGCTTGTCGATCTCGGAGTCCACGCGGGAGACGAAGAACGACGCGACCGAGTGAACCGCCGACAGGTCGAGGCCGGCCGCCCGCGCGTTCTCCAGCCCCGACAGGTAGGCGTCCATCACCTCGCGGTAGCGCTCCAGCGAGAAGATCAGCGTCACGTTGACACTGATACCCGCGCCGGTCACCTCGGTGATCGCCGGCAGACCCGCCTTCGTCGCCGGGATCTTGATCATCACGTTGGGGCGGTCCACCAGCCAGGCCAGCTGCCGGGCCTCGGCGACGGTCGCCCTCGTGTCGTGCGCCAGCCGGGGGTCGACCTCGATGGAGACCCGGCCGTCCCGGCCGCCGGTGGCCTCGTACACCGGCCGCAGCACGTCGGCGGCGGCCCGGACGTCGGCGGTCGTCATCATGCGGACGGCCTCGTCGACGGTCACACCGCGCACCGCCAGGTCGGCGAGCTGCTCCTCGTAGCCCGCGCCGGAGCCGATGGCGGCCTGGAAGATGGCCGGGTTGGTGGTGACGCCGACGACGTTCCTCGTGGCGACGAGCCCGGCCAGGCCGCCGGACTCGATCCGCCGGCGCGACAGGTCGTCGAGCCAGATCGACACACCCTCGTCGGAGAGGCGCTCGAGTGCTCCCGCGCTCGCGGTCGCTTCGGTCACAGTGATCATCTTCTTTCGGACAGCCGGGTCAGCCGCGGGCGGCGGTCAGGGATTCCCGCGCGGCGGCGACGACGTTCTCGGGGGTGAAGCCGTACTCGGCGAACAGGGTCCCTGCGTCGGCGGAGGCACCGAAGTGCTCCAGGGAGACGATGCGTCCGGCGTCCCCCACGAACCGGTACCAGGTCAGGCCGATGCCGGCCTCGACGGCGACCCTGGCCTTCACGGACGGCGGAAGCACGCTGTCGCGGTAGGAGCGCGGCTGCTCCTCGAACCACTCCACGGACGGCATCGACACGACCCGCGTGGGTACGCCGACGGCCTGGAGGAGCTCACGCGCCCCGGCGGCGACGTGCACCTCGGAACCGGTGGCGATCAGGAGCACCTGAGGTGCGCCGCCCTCCGCCTCGAACCTCACGTAGCCGCCGCGCGCCGCGTCCGGGTCCGGCTCGTACGTGGGCACACCCTGGCGGGTGAGCGCGAGGCCGTGCGGGGCGGGGGCGGTGGAGTGCCGCTTCAGGATCTCGGCCCAGACGACCGCGGTCTCGTTGGCGTCCGCGGGGCGTACGACGTTCAGGCCGGGGATCGCGCGCAGCGACGCCAGGTGCTCGACCGGCTGGTGGGTCGGGCCGTCCTCGCCGAGGCCGATGGAGTCGTGCGTCCACACGTACGTCACCGGCAGCTGCATCAGGGCCGACATCCGCACGGCGTTGCGCATGTAGTCGGAGAAGACCAGGAAGGTGCCGCCGTAGATGCGGGTGTTGCCGTGCAGCGCGATGCCGTTCATCTCTGCGGCCATCGAGAACTCGCGGATGCCGAAGTGGACGGTGCGGCCGTAGGGGCCGGCCCCGGGCAGCGGGTTGCCCTCGGGGAGGAAGGAGCTGGTCTTGTCGATGGTGGTGTTGTTGGAGCCGGCCAGGTCGGCCGAACCGCCCCACAGCTCGGGGACGACCGGACCGAGCGACTGGAGGACCTTGCCGGACGCGGCACGGGTGGCGACCGCCCTGCCCGGCTCGAACACCGGCAGGGCCTCCTCCCAGCCCTCGGGCAGCTCGCCCTTGCTGACACGGTCGAACGTGGCGGCCCGCTCCGGGTTCTCGCCGCGCCAGGCGGCGATCCGCTTGTCCCAGGCGGTGTGCGCCTCGGCGCCCCGGTCCAGGGCGCGGCGGGTGTGGGCCAGCACCTCGTCGGCGACCTCGAAGGACCGCTCCGGGTCGAAGCCGAGGAGGCGCTTGGTGGCCGCGACCTCGTCCTCGCCGAGCGCCGAGCCGTGCGAGGCCTCGGTGTTCCGCGCGTTGGGGGCGGGCCAGGCGATGATGGTGCGCATCGCGATGACCGAGGGGCGCCCGGTCTCGGCCTGAGCCGCCTTCAACGCCGCGTACAGCGCGTGCACGTCGACGTCGCCGTCCTCCCGCGGCTCGATCCGCTGCACGTGCCAGCCGTAGGCCTCGTAGCGCTTCAGCACGTCCTCGGAGAACGCGGTCGCGGTGTCGCCCTCGATGGAGATGTGGTTGTCGTCGTAGAGGCAGACCAGGTTGCCGAGCCTCTGGTGCCCCGCGAGCGAGGAGGCCTCGGCGGAGACGCCCTCCTGGAGGTCGCCGTCGGAGACGATCGCCCAGATCGTGTGGTCGAAGGGGGAGTCGCCCTCGGGGGCGTCCGGGTCGAACAGGCCGCGCTCGTACCGGGCGGCCATCGCCATGCCGACGGCGTTGGCGACGCCCTGGCCCAGCGGGCCCGTGGTGGTCTCCACACCCGCGGTGTGGCCGTACTCGGGGTGGCCGGGCGTCTTGGAGCCGTGCGTGCGGAACGACTTCAGGTCGTCCAGCTCCAGCTCGTAGCCCGCGAGGTGGAGCTGCGTGTAGAGGGTCAGCGAGGTGTGGCCGGGGGAGAGGACGAAGCGGTCACGGCCGGTCCACTCGGGATCGGCGGGATCGTGCCGCATCACCTTGTGAAAGATCGTGTAGGCGGCCGGGGCCAGGCTCATCGCGGTACCGGGGTGGCCGTTGCCGACTCGCTGGACGGCATCCGCCGCCAGAAGACGGGCGGTGTCGACGGCACGCCGGTCGAGTTCGGTCCATTCGAAGCTGTCCGCTGTCTGCGTGCTCATCTTCAAGAAGTCCTCGATGGGAGCGGCGTTGCTGATCTGACGCGTTCAAAACTAAAAGTCTGACTTTTACGGGGGAAGGTCGCCGTGTGCCAGCCTGTGGTGAAAGTGGGACACCACCGGCAGCAGGGCGCGCGAACGGGACGGTACGAAGCGGATATGGCGGACATAGGAAGCCAGGACGGCCACGGGATCAGAACGTTCCCCTTCCCGGTCGAGCTCAGCGTCGGCGGCGTCGGCATGCAGGTCGGGCCGATGGGGACCGGCCGCACCTGGCACGCCGACGCGCCGCTGGAGCGCGTGCACCGCATCGACTTCCACGTCGTCATGCTGTTCGGCGCGGGCCCGGTCCGGCACATGGTCGACTTCACCGAGTACGAGGCCATGGCCGGGGACCTGCTGTGGATCCGCCCGGGGCAGGTCCACCGCTTCTCGCGCAGCAGCGAGTACCGCGGAACCGTGCTGACCATGCAACCCGGCTTTCTGCCCCGCTCGACCGTGGAGGCCACCGGCCTCTACCGCTACGACCTGCCGCCGCTGTTGCGCCCCGAAGCGGCCCAACTCGCCGGTCTGGAAGCCGCGCTCGCCCAGCTGCGGCGCGAGTACGAGGACACGGCGACGCTCCCGCTGAGCCTGCACACCGCCGTCCTGCGCCACTGTCTGACGGCGTTCCTGCTGCGGCTCGCCCATCTGGCGGCGAGTTCCACCCAGGCCCTGCGGCAGCGGTCCGACTCCACCTTCACCCTTTTCCGGGACGCCGTGGAACGGGACTTCGCCACCAGCCACAGTGTCAGCGCCTATGCCGACGCGCTCGGCTACTCCCGCCGCACCCTGGTCCGGGCGGTGCGTGCCGCGACCGGCGACACCCCCAAGGCCTTCATCGACAAACGCGTGGTCCTGGAGGCCAAACGGCTCCTCGCCCACACCGAACTGCCGATCGGCCGGGTCGGCGTGGCGGTCGGCTTCCCGGACGCCGCGAACTTCTCCAAGTTCTTCCACCAGCACACGGACCAGACCCCGGCGGCGTTCCGGGCGGAGCTGCGGTGAACGCGGCCGGGCGCGGCGAAGAGGGGCCCCACGCGTGCGTGGAGCCCCTCCTCGGGAGTTCTCAGTGCCCGAAGGTGAACCAGTTGACGTTCACGAAGTCCGCCGGCTGTCCGCTGGTGAAGGTCAGATACACGTCGTGCGTGCCCGTCACCGCGCTGATGTTCGCCGGGACGGTCCGCCAGGACTGCCAGCCCCCGGTACTGCCCACCGCGAAACTCCCGACGGGCGCGTTGCTCCGGCTGTCCAGCCGCACCTCGACCAGCCCGCTGACGCCGCCCGCCGCTCCGCTCGCGACCCGGGCGCTGAACTGCCGGGCCGCCGAGGAGCCGAAGTTCACGCCCTTGAAGTGCAGCCAGTCGCCGTTGGCGAGCGCGCCCACGTTCCGGCCGCCGCCGGAGTCGGACGTCGTCTCGGTGATGACGCCCGACTGGCCGTCGTAGGACTCGGCCTGGATGCTGCCGTAGGCGTCGCGGTCGCCGGTCGGGGGAGGTGTGGTGCCGCCGCCGGACGACAGCACCTGCACGTAGTCGACGACCATCGCGTGGCCCGGCTGCGTCCCGGCGTCCGGGCCGCCGCCGAAGGCGTCGGGGAAGCCGCCGCCCATCGCGACGTTCAGGATGATGAAGAAGCCGTGGTCGGTGGCGTTTCTCCAGGTCGTCGCGTCGACCTGGTTGGCGCGCACGGTATGGAAGTTGACGCCGTCGAGATGGAAACGAATCTCCTCGACGCTCGTCGAGCGGTCCCACTCCATCCGGTAGGTGTGGAAGCCGGCCTGGCAGGAGGTGCCCTGGCAGGTGGTCGAACCGCCGATGCCGCTGGTCTCGTTGCAGGGGCCGCCCGGAGAGGTGCCGCAGTGCATCGTCGCGAACACCGTGTTCATGCCCTGGGTGTTCTCCATGATGTCCAGCTCGCCGACCGCCGGCCAGTTCCAGTAGTCACCGCGGTACGGGGAGCCCAGCATCCAGAAGGCGGGCCAGTAGCCCTTGGCGGCGGCGCCGGTGACGTTCGGCACCTGGATGCGGGACTCGACGCGGAGCTTGCCGCCGGCCGGGGGCTGGAAGTCGGTGCGGTTGGTCTCGATCCGGCCGGAGGTCCAGTTGCCGGCGGCGTCGCGCCGGGGCGTGATGCGGAGGTTGCCGTTGCCGTCGAGCGCGACGTTGTCCGTGCTGCTGGTCATCGTCTCGATCTCGCCGGTGCCCCAGTTGGCGGGACCGCCCGGGTAGCCCTTGCCGGTGGCGTACCGCCAGTCGGAGGTGTTGACGCCGGTGCCCGCGGCGCCGTTGAAGTCGTCCACGAACACCTGCGTCCAGCCCGAGGGGGGCGTCGGCGCGGAGGCGGTCGCGGACGGGGTGGCGACCGCGGAAGCGGCCGCCGCGAGGCAGAGCGTGCTGACGACGGCGACGAGCGCCTGCCGGAAGCGGCGCCGTCTGGGGGAGGTGCCGGTGGTGTCGCTCATGTGGGGATGCCTCTCGATCGCGTGCGGGAGGTGAGAGCGCTCTCAAAGTGCCGTCAATGTGCTCCACGCCGTCCGGGCCGTCAAGAGGTAAAGCCGGGAAAAGTACGGCGGCCCTCGATGAGTGCAGAGCTTGAACAGGGCTGGGCTCCCGACTGGTTGCGGGAGCGGCGGAGGTGCGGGCGACGAGGCTGGCTGAGAGCGCTCTCGGGCGAGGTCAGGGGCCACCTCGACCCTGCCTGGGCGACCGCGTCGCCGCCCCCCTGCCGTGAGGCCGCGCTGTTGAACAAGGGCTTCCTGGGCACTCGGGGTGGACGACGGACTACCGGTCGAGGCAGCTGGAGGCAACCGTGGCCGTTCGCCATCGCCTGATCCGAGTCGGCCCGGGCCCCGTCTGGGACGTCCTGGCCGACGGCCACCGCTACGCGGAGTGGGTGGTGGGAACCTCCGAGTCCCACCCGGTGCGCGGACAGTGGCCGCGTACGGGCGCGGCGATCCACTACGAGGTCCGGCTCGGGCCCATGCGGCTCGACAACGAGACGGTCGTCCGCCACTGCGAGGAAGGCACCCGCCTGGAGCTGGAGGCCCACGCCGGTGTGCTGGGCACGGCACGCATCGCGATCGAGCTGCGGCCCTGGGGCGAGTACTGCCTGGTGATCGTGGACGAGCATCCCCTGCGGGGCGCGGGCGGCCGGATGCACAACGTCGGCTTCGAGGCGCTGATCCAGCTGCGCCACCGCGCCATGCTGTCCCGCCTGGCCAGGCTCTGCGAGGCCGAGGCGCAGACCCCGGGGAGCGGCCGCCGCCCCCTGGGCCAGGTGACCTCGGGGCCCGAAGCGGGCGGGGCCGGCCATGCCTGACGCCGCGGTGATCGGCGCGGGCCCCAACGGCCTGGTGGCCGCCAATGTCCTCGCGGGCGCCGGGTGGAGCGTCGAGGTGCTGGAGGAGCAGCCCGAACCGGGCGGCGCCGTACGCCACGACCGGGGCGTCGACCCCGCCTTCGTCAGCGACCTGTTCAGCTCCTTCTACCCCCTCGCGGCCGCCTCGCCCGTCCTGGCCGCGCTGCACCCCGAGGAGCACGGGCTGCGCTGGAGCCACGCGCCCAGCGTGCTGGCCCACCCCCTCACCGACGGCAGCTGCGCCGTCCTGGACCGGAACGTCGACACCACCGCCGCGTCCCTCGACACCTTCGAACCGGGCGACGGAGCCGCCTGGCACCGGCTGCACGACGTGTGGCAGAGCCTGCACCCCGACCTCCTGGGCACCCTGTTCACCCCGTTCCCGCCCGTCCGCGCCACGGCACGGCTGGCGCTGCGGCTGCGGGCAGCGGGCGGACTGCGCATGGCCCGCTCCCTGGTGCTGCCGGTGCGGCGCCTGGGGGAGGAGGAGTTCCGCGGCCAGGGCGGGCGCCTGCTGCTGGCCGGCAACGCCCTGCACGCGGACCTCGCCCCCGAGTCGGCGGGCAGCGGCGGCTTCGGCTGGCTGATGACCATGCTGGGCCAGACCTACGGCTTCCCGGTTCCCACCGGCGGCTCCGGCGCCCTGACCTCGGCCCTGGTCCGGCGTCTGGAGGCCCGGGGCGGACGGGTGCGCTGCGGACAACGCGTCGAGCGGGTGCTCGTGCGCGGCGGCCGGGCCGTCGGTGTGCGCACGGCGGGCGGTGACGCGGTGCAGGCCCGCCGGGCGGTGCTGGCGGACGTGTCGGTGCCCGCCCTGTACGGCGAACTGGTCGACCCCGCCCACCTGCCCGCGCAGACCCTCGACGACCTGCGGCGCTTCCAGTGGGACTTCGCCACGTTCAAGGTCGACTGGGCGCTCGACGGCCCGGTGCCCTGGCAGGCCGAGCAGGCGTCCCGGGCCGGTACCGTGCACCTCGCCGACGGCATGGACGAGCTGACCCGCTTCGCCGCGCAGATCGCCATGCGGCAGGTACCCGACCGGCCGTTCCTGATCTTCGGCCAGATGACCACCTCCGACACCACCCGCTCCCCGCAGGGCACCGAATCGGCCTGGGCCTACACCCACATTCCCCACGAGATCCGCGCCGACGCCGGCGACGAGGGCATCACCGGCCGCTGGGACACCAAGGACCAGGAGCTCATGGCCGACCGCGTCGAACGCCAGGTGGAACGCTTCGCGCCCGGCTTCCGCTCCCTGGTCCGCGGCCGCCGCATCCTCGCGCCCCCGACGCTTCAGGCGCTCGACGGCAATCTCGCGGGCGGCGCCATCAACGGGGGTACCACCGCGATCCACCAGCAGCTCGTCTTCCGCCCGCTGCCCGGCACCGGCCGCCCGGAGACCCCGGTGCCGGGCCTGTACCTCGCCTCCTCCGGAGCCCACCCCGGTGGTGGGGTGCACGGCGCGCCCGGAGCCAACGCCGCACGGGCCGCCCTGCGCCGCAACCGGCCTCCCGGCCTCGTCGCCGCCCAGCGGCTCCTCGCCCATCGCGACCGCACCGGAGCCAGGCGCTGACCCGGCCTTCCCCGGGCCGGGCCGGCGCCGGAAGGAGAGGCAGCCCATGGCAGGCAGCCCGCTCGCCGAACGCACGATCGTCGTCACCGGAGCCGCCCGCGGCGTGGGTGCGGCTGTGGCCCGCGAAGCCGCCGGGCGCGGCGCCCGGGTGGCGCTCGTCGGCCATGAGAAGACCGCCCTGGACGCGGTGGCCGCCTCTCTGCCGGGCCCGGCCCTCGCTCTGGAGGCCGATGTCACCGACCTCTCCGCCCTGGAGGCTGCGGCAGCCACCGTGCGGGACCGCCTCGGCCCTCCCTCGGCGGTGGTGGCGAACGCCGGCATCGCCGAGGGAGGCGCGTTCCTCGCTTCGGACCCGGCCGCCTGGCGCCGCGTGATCGACGTCAACCTCACCGGCAGCGCCCAGACGGCCCGGGTGTTCCTGCCGGACCTGCTCGACACGGCGGGCTACTTCCTCCAGGTCGCCTCCCTGGCCTCGATCGGCGCCGCCCCGCTGATGAGCGCCTACTGCGCCTCCAAGGCGGGGGCCGAGGCCTTCGCGCACTCCCTGCGCGCGGAGGTGGCGCACCGCGGGGTCGGGGTGGGCATCGCCTACCTCAACTGGACGGACACCGACATGATCCGCGACGCCGACCGGTACGACGTGCTGCGGGAACTGCGACGGCACATGCCCCCGCCGGCCCGCCGCGTGTACCCCGTGGACGCGGTCGCCGCCCGCCTGGTCAGAGGCATGGAGCGGCGGCGCACGGCCGTCTACGCACCGGCGTGGCTGCGGCTGGCCCAGCCGATACGCCCGGCCATGCCCCCCGTGGTCCTGCGCGTGGCGCGCCGCGAACTGCCCCGTCTGGAGGCCACCGGCCCGGTCCGCTACACCGGGCCGCTCGGCGCCGGCGGCCGGGCCGACCGTGCGGCGGCCGGGCCGGGTTCCTGACGGCGGCTGTCCGGCATGCCCGGACGGGCACGGTCATGCCGGACACTGGTCAGCAGGAGGAGGGAGGCCGACCGTGCTGACCGGAGTCCGCGAACAGCTGGGCCAGGCCCTGTTCAGCCGCGTCGCGGGACCCGGCGGGCCCGCGACCCGTGCCCGTATCCACCACACCCCCGGCCCGCGCTGGTTCGGGCCGGACCGGCCGATCCGCACGGTCCACGGCGACGCCTCGATGTTCATCGGCGGTCTGACCGCCCTGCTCCTGCAGTCGCTGCATCCGCTGGCGATGGCGGCCGTCGCCGGGCACTCCGGCTTCCGCGGCGACCCGTGGGGCCGGTTGCAGCGCACCAGCACCTTCCTGGCCGTGACGACGTACGGCACCGCCACGGACGCCCAGGAGGCGGTCGACCACGTGCGCGGCATCCACGAACGGATCCGCGGCACGAGCGCCGAGGGCATGCCGTACCACGCGGCCGACCCCCACCTGCTCGGCTGGGTGCACGCCGCCGAGACGGACAGCTTCCTGCGCGCCCACGAACGCTACGGGGCCCGGCCGCTGGACGCCGCCGGCTACGACGCCTACGTCGCCGACACCGCGCGCGTCGCCGAGGCGCTGGGGGCCGTCGACCCACCGCGGGACCGCCGCGAACTGGCCGAGCGCCTGACCGCCTACCGGCCCGAACTGCGGGCCACGCCCGAGGCCCGGGCCGCCGCCCGCTTCCTGCTGTTCCAGCCTCCCCTGCCCCTTCCCGTCCGGCCCTTCTACGGCGGGCTGGCCGCGAACGCCGTCACCCTGCTGCCGCCCTGGGCGCGCGGCATGCTGCGGCTGCCCCGGGTGCCGGTCGTCGAGGACCTCGCCGTACGTCCCACCGGCTTGGCCCTGACCCGGACCATCCGCTGGGCCATGGCCCCGGCCCGGGAGACCTGACCCTCGGGGCAAGCGGCCCGGCGGACCCCGGCACCGCTCAGGGCTGCCACCCCAGCGCCCGCGAGATCCCTCGTGCCGCCACCCGCACCGCGGGGCCCAGGACCGGCACCTGGGCGTCCGCGTGGGGCACCACGATCGACACGGCGGCGGTCACCGTGCCGTCCGCGCCGCGTACCGGCGCGGCCACCGACAGGGCGTCCTCCGTGACCTGGCGGTCGCTCACCGCGATCCCCGACCTGCGCACCTCGGCCAGCGCCCGGCGCAGTCGCTCCGGTTCGGTGATCGTGTGCGGGGTGAAGGACGCGAGTTCGCCCGCGCAGTACTCCTTCTGCAACACCGGATCGCCGTGGGCCAGCAGCGCGAGTCCGACCCCGGTGGCGTGCAGCGGCCAGCGGGCGCCGACGCGGATGTGCACGCCGACCGCCGACCGCCCCGACAGCCACTCGATGTAGACGACGTCCGAGCCGTCCCGCACGGCCAGCTGCACGTTCTCGTGCGTCGCCTCGTACAGGTCCTCCAGATACGGCAGCGCGATCTGCCGCAGGGCGAGGCCGCGCGGGGCCAGAGCGGCGAGCTCCCACAGCCGCAGCCCCACGTGGTAGACGCCGGACTCGTCCCGCTCCAGGGCGCCCCACTCGGTGAGCGCGCCCACCAGGCGGTGCGCGGTGGTCAGGCTCAGCCCGGCCCGCCGGCTGATGTCCGTCAGGCACAGCGCCGGATGCTCGTGGTCGAAAGCCGCGAGCACGGACAGCAGTCGGCCGGGCGCGGTGGGGGCGGTCATGGCCGGGCGTCTCCCGGGTGAGCGAGGTCGTAGGGGCGGGGGTAGCTGCTCGGGCGGTACGGAAGGTAGCGGGGCTCGGTCGTCGGATCCTCGGCCCTCGCCCGGGAGTTGAGGGCGCCGGGCGAGGCGTCCCAGCGGCCGGTGTCCAGGCGGTGCTCCAGGGTGTGCAGGGCGGCCAGTGTCTCGCCCGGGGTGAAGGTGCAGTGGCCCGGGGCGTCGACGTACGCCTGGCGCAGGAGCCCGGCGGAGCCCGCCGCCGTGGCGGCCCTCCGGTAGGCGCTCTCCGACTGCACCGGGATCAGGGCGTCACCGGTCGTGTGGATGGTCAGCTGGGGGTCGGTGAGGCGGCCGGAGAGCACGCTGGTGTTCCGCATCCACCGCACCGCGGACGGGTCGGCGGAGATCCGGGGTGCCCGGCCCAGGGCCGAGAGGTCGGTGCGCAAGGACAGTCCCGCCTCCTTGTAGAGCTCTGTCACCTCTTTGTACAGCGGGGAGCGCAGGAGTATCGAGCGGTAGTCGACGCCCGTGTTCCAGGACGGGTTGCCGCCCGCCCGGCTCTCGGCCTCCTGCCGCCAGCTGAACGCGGGCAGTTGCAGCAGGCCCCGGACGGCGGAGTACTGGTTGGCTTGGGCGGTCTTCCAGTCGGTGGGGCCCGGCTCGGTCTGCGCAGGGTCGTTGTGGCCGGGGATGTTGTGCAGGGCGGCGGCCAGGGCGATCCGGGCCTTTCCCCCGGGGGTCTGCTGGGCCGCGTCGACCTTCGAGGTGAGCGCCTTGCCCGCGGCGACCGCCTCGGCCTGGTCGGCGAACCCGGCGAGCCGGACGCCGGAGTCCGGGGCGAGCAGCGTGCGCAGCGCGAACACCGGGTCCAGGGTGCTGTTCCAGTTGGCGACCCCGCCCTGCACCAGCCCGCACATCGCCAGCGAACCGTCGAACCGGCCGGCGTGCCGCTCGGCGAGCATGCTGGTGACGAAGCCGCCGTACGAGGTGCCCCAGGCGAGCGTCCGCCCGGCCGGGCCGAACTTCTCCGTGAACACGTCCAGTGTGGCGAGCTGGTCGGGCACCGCCTCCGTGATCGCCCAGCCGTTCGTCGCGTACGAGGAGCCGATCAGGGCGTACCCCTCGGCCAGCAGCTGGTCGCGGGCTTCCGGACCGGGCGTGTTCTGGGCCGGGTTGGGGGCCCCGGCCGGGGTGTAGCCGTGGCTGTAGAGCAGCACGGTGCCGTTCCAGGACGCGGGGACGTCCATCACGTAGGCGGCGCCGGAGGGGAGCAGGCCCTCCAGGTGGGTGGCGGTGGCGGCGGCCCGCGCCGGCAGGGCGGTCGCCGCCAGGGTCAGGCAGGCGGTCAGTAGGGCGAGGCGGATCCTCAACGAGGGGTTCCTTCCAGGGCGGGGGCGGCGGTGGGGGAGTCCAGCGCGTCGGTGTGGGTCTCGCGCAGCCGCCACACGGTGATCGCGGTGACGGCCGCACCGGCGCACAGCAGCAGCGACACCGGGGTGCTGCCGCCCCCGAAGGAGGCCAGGAGGCTGCCGGCGATCAGCGGGGAGAACCCGGCGCCGATCAGGGTCGCCCCCTGGTAGCCGAGGGAGGCGCCGGTGTAGCGGACGCGGGTGCCGAACATCTCGGTGAGCAGGGCGCCCAAGGGGCCGTACATCGTGGACTGGGCGACGCCGTGGCCGAGCGCCAGGGCGAGGATCAGCAGGCCGGGGGAGCCGGAGTCGACCAGCGCCAGCACGGGGAAGGCGAGCGCCGCCGAGGCGACGGCACCGGCGAGGACGACGGGCCGGCGCCCGACCCGGTCCGACAGCGCGGACGCGGCGGGCAGGACGACGAGGGCCACGCAGGAGGCGATGGTGACGGCGGTCAGCACCTGCGGGCGGCTGTACCCCTCGCCGACGGCGTAGGAGATCATGAAGCTCGTCAGCAGGGACTGTGCGGTGAACGCGCCGATGCCGACGCAGGCGGCCAGCAGCACGGGCTTCGGGCGGCGCAGCACCTCCACGATCGGCGGCCGGGCCACCGGCTCGCGCTTGACCTGTGCGAACAGCGGGCTCTCGGCGACCTTCAGACGCACGAACAGGCCGACGGCCAGCAGCACGATGCTGAGCAGGAACGGAACCCGCCAGCCCCAGGAGCGGAACTGCTCGTCCGGCAGGGTGGCGACAAGGGTGACGACACCGGCCGACAGCACGGAACCGAGCGGGGCGCCGAGCTGGGTGAAGCTGGACCACAGGCCGCGCCGGGAACCCCGCGCGTGCTCGGCGTGCTCGACGACCATCAGCATCGCGCCGCCCCATTCGCCGCCGATCGCGATGCCCTGCACCACGCGCAGGGCGACCAGCAGCACCGGGGCCCAGACGCCGATCGTGTCGTACGTCGGCAGCAGGCCGATGAGGAAGCTCCCGGTCCCCATGAGGATCATGGTCAGCAGCAGCATCGACTTGCGGCCGAGCCGGTCGCCGAAGTGCCCGAAGACGATGCCGCCGAGCGGCCGGGCGAGATAGCCCGCGGCGAAGGTGCCGAACGCCGCGATGGTGCCGACCGCCGGGTCGGCCCGCGGGAAGAACAGCTCCCCGAAGACGAGCGCGGCGACCGTGCCGTAGACGAGGAAGTCGTAGAACTCGACGGTCGTGCCGAGCAGGCCGGAGACGGCGACACGGCGCAACTGCCGGGAATCCGGGGATGGCTGGGCGGCTGACGGGGATGGCTGCACGGGGAGCTCCCTGGGGACGGGGCGCGGTTGGGCCGTGAAGTTATGCATCCATTGTGCAGCCGTCAATCAGTTGCACAACATCAGTTCAGGCCGTCCTCGGCGATCCGCAGCAGCAGTGCGTGCAGGGTCTCCCGCTCGGTCGGGTCGAGCGGGCCCAGGAGTTCGCCGGTCACCCGCAGGCCGGCCTCGTCGGTGTCGCGCAGGAAGTCGCGGCCGCTGTCGGCCAGGACGACGATCCGGCTGCGGCGGTCGTCGGGGGAGGGGCGGCGCTCGGCGAAGCCCAGCTTCTCCAGGTCGTCGACCAGGCCGACGATCGCGCTCGGGTCGTAGCCGAGCCGCGCGCTCAGCTCGCGCTGCAGGGCGCCGTCCGTGGTGGCGAGGTAGCGCAGTACGGCGTAGTGGCGCAGGCGCAGGCCCGACTCCTGGAGGCAGGCGTTGAAGAGCTGCCCCGAGCGCAGGCCGAGCCGGTACAGCAGGTAGCCCGTGTCGGCGTGCAGTCCGCGCATCCACGGCTCGTGGGCGTCGATGGGCTTCGCGGTGGCGTTCTGGCGTGTGATGGCGGGCTCCCTGTGCTCGGTGCTGCTTGCCGGTGATTCCAGCATCCCGCACCCACAGGTCTCCAACAACTATTGACGTCAACAATTATTGCTCTTAGCTTCGATCTCGAAGCCGCACCACCCGCATCAGCTCGTGAAGGGACCCTCCCGTGCCCAGCATCGATCTCTCCGGCAAGGCCGCCGTCGTCACCGGCAGCGGCCGGGGCCTCGGCCTCGCCTATGCCCACGCCCTGGCCGCCCACGGCGCGTCCGTGGTCGTCAACGACGTCGACGAGGCCGTGGCCGAGGCGGCCGTGAAGTCCATCGTGGAGGCGGGCGGCAAGGCCGTCGCCGAGGTCGTCCCGGTCGGCACCGCCGAGGCCGCCGAGCGGCTGGTGAACCGCGCGGTCGAGGAGTTCGGCCGCCTGGACGTCCTCGTCACCAACGCGGGCATCCTGCGCGACAAGGTGCTGTGGAAGATGACCGACGAGGACTTCGACGCGGTGCTCACCACCCACCTCAAGGGCACCTTCACCTGCGCCCGCGCCGCCGCCGTCCGGATGCGCGAGCAGGGCGAGGGAGGCTCGCTGATCCTGGTCGGTTCCCCGGCCGGTCAGCGGGGCAACTTCGGCCAGACGAACTACGCCGCCGCCAAGGCCGGGATCGCCGCCATGGCCCGCACCTGGTCCATGGAACTGGGCCGCGCGGGCATCACGGTCAACGCGATCGTGCCGGTCGCCGCCACCGCGATGACCGAGACCATCCCGGCCTTCGCCCCGTACATCGAGGCCATGAAGAACGGCGAGCCCCTGCCGGACTTCCTGCGCAAGGGCGAGGGCTTCGGAACCCCCGAGGACTGCGCGGCCCTGGTCCCGTTCCTCGCCTCCGAGGCCGCCCGGGGCGTCACCGGTCAGTGCGTCGGCATCGGCGGCGACAAGGTGGCACTCTGGTCGCATCCGCAGGAGATCAGGGCGGCCTACGCCGACGGCGGCTGGACCCCGGACACGCTGGCCGACGCCTGGCCCACCTCGGTCGGTGCCGAGCTCCAGTCGGTCGGCATCCCGGCGCCGAAGTTCCCGGAGGCGTGATGGACCCCTCTATGAACGTCGAGGACCTGGTCGCGATCGACGTCCACACCCACGCGGAGGTGTCGTCCAAAGGCCACTCCTCCCTGGACGACGACCTGCACGACGCCTCCTCCGCCTACTTCAAGGTCGAGGGCAAGCGGAAGCCGACCCTGGAGGAGACGGCCGCCTACTACCGCGAGCGGAACATGGCCGCCGTGATCTTCACGGTCGACGCCGAGTCCGCCACCGGCACCCCGCCCGTCCCGAACGAGGAGGTCGCCGAGGCGGCCGCCGCCAACGCCGACGTCCTCATCCCCTTCGCCTCCATCGACCCCTTCCGGGGGAAGGCGGGCGTCAAGCAGGCCCGCCGCCTGGTCGAGGAGTACGGGGTGAAGGGCTTCAAGTTCCACCCCAGCATCCAGGGCTTCTTCCCCAACGACCGCTCGGTGGCGTACGACCTGTACGAGGTGATCGAGGAGACGGGCGCGATCGCCCTCTTCCACACCGGACAGACGGGCATCGGCGCCGGCGTCCCCGGCGGGGGCGGGATCAGGCTGAAGTACTCCAACCCGCTCCACGTGGACGACGTGGCGGCCGACTTCCCGCACCTGAAGATCATCCTGGCGCACCCGTCCTTCCCCTGGCAGGACGAGGCCCTGGCCGTCGCCACACACAAGCCGGGCGTTCACATCGACCTGTCCGGCTGGTCGCCGAAGTACTTCCCGCCGCAGCTCGTGCAGTACGCGAACACCCTGCTCAAGGACAAGGTCCTCTTCGGCTCCGACTTCCCCGTCCTCACCCCCGACCGCTGGCTCGCCGACTTCGACAAGCTGACGATCAAGGAAGAGGTCCGGCCGAAGATCCTCAAGGAGAACGCGGCCCGCCTCCTCGGGCTGACGCAACCGTAAGGGGCGTGACATGCGCAACGAGGGACTGGGGTCATGGCCCGCACGCCGGGCCCGCAAGACCCCGCACCGCACCGCCCTGATCCACGGCGACACCACCCGCACCTACGCCGGCCTGCACGACCGCACCACCCGCCTGGCACACGCCCTGCGCGCCCGGGGCGTGCGCCGCGGCGACCGTATCGCCTACCTCGGCCCGAACCACCCCTCCTACCTGGAGACCCTGTTCGCGGCCGGCACCCTCGGCGCGGTCTTCGTCCCGCTCAACATCCGCCTCGCCGGCCCCGAGATCGCCTACCAGCTCGCCGACTCCGGCGCGCGGGCCCTCGTCTACGGCCCGTCCTACGCCGGTCTGGTCGCGGGCCTGCCCGGCAGCACGGACGTCCGCGTCTATCTGGAAGCCGGCGGCGAGTACGAGGCGGCCGTCGCCGAGGCGTCCGGGGAGCCGGTCGACGAACCGGTCGGCGCCGACGACACCTGCATCATCATGTACACCTCGGGCACGACAGGCCGCCCCAAGGGCGCCATGCTCACCCACGGCAACCTCACCTGGAACGCGATCAACGTCCTCATCGACCACGACCTGGTCGCCGACGAACGAGCCCTGGTCTCCGCCCCGCTGTTCCACACCGCCGGCCTGAACATGCTGACGCTCCCCGTCCTGCTGAAGGGCGGCACCTGCGTCCTGGTCGACGCCTTCGACCCGGACGCCACCTTCGACCTCATCGAACGGCACCGGATCACCTTCATGTTCGGCGTGCCCACCATGTTCGACCAGGTGGCCCGTCACCCGCGCTGGCCGGACGCGGACCTGTCGTCGCTCCGCATCCTCACCTGCGGCGGCTCCCCGGTCCCCACCCCGCTGATCGTCGCGTACCAGGAGCGCGGTCTGACCTTCCTCCAGGGCTACGGCATGACCGAGGCCGCTCCCGGCACGCTCTTCCTCGACGCCGAACACGCCGTCGCCAAGGCGGGTTCGGCGGGCGTGCCCCACTTCTTCAGCGACGTACGCGTCGTCCGGCCCGACCTGTCGCCGGTCGGCACCGGCGAGGTGGGCGAGATCGTGGTGCGCGGCCCGCACGTCATGCCCGGCTACTGGGGGCTGCCCGAGGAGACGGCCGCCTCCTTCGTGGACGGCTGGTTCCGCAGCGGGGACGCCGCCCAGGTCGACGAGGACGGCTACGTCCACATCGTCGACCGCATCAAGGACATGATCATCTCGGGTGGCGAGAACATCTACCCCGCCGAGATCGAGGACCAGCTCCTCGCCCACCCCGACATCGTCGAGTGCGCGGTGATCGGGGTGCCGGACGACAAGTGGGGCGAGGTGCCGCGCGCGGTCGTCGTGCCCCGCGAGGGCGCGGCCCTCGACCCCGACGAGCTGCTCGCGTCGCTCGCGGGCCGCCTCGCCAAGTACAAGATCCCCAAGTCGGTGGTCGTCGCGGACGAACTCCCGCGCACCGCCTCCGGAAAACTCCTCAAGTCCCGTGTGCGTACGCGCTACGGCAACCAGTAAGGATCCGCATGAGCATCACCGTCAACGGCCTCGACGAACTCAAGAAGCTCGCCGGCAGCGACCTCGGCACCAGCGAGTGGATCGAGGTGACGCAGGAGCGCATCAACACCTTCGCCGACGCCACGGGTGACCACCAGTGGATCCACGTGGACCCCGAGCGCGCCAAGGCGGGCCCCTTCGGCGCGCCCATCGCGCACGGTTACCTCACGCTCTCCCTCTTCATACCGCTGTTCACCGAGCTGCTGGACGTCCAGGGCGTGACGACGAAGGTCAACTACGGCCTCAACAAGGTGCGTTTCCCCTCCCCCGTGAAGGTCGGCTCCCGCATCCGGCTGGTGGCGAAGCTCGCCGAGGTCGAGGAGGTGCCGGGCGGTGTGCAGATCACCGTCGAGGGCGCCATCGAGATCGAGGGCGGCAGCAAGCCGGCCGCGGTGCTGCAGAGCCTCTCGCGGTTCTACGCCTGAGGCCGCGCGGGCACCAGGTCCAGAAGGCGTTCCGAGGCGTCGCGGGCGAGCGGTGACAGCCGTTCGTGCACGGTCCGGAACGTCTTCTCGGCCCGTTCGGCCGGCCAGTCGTGCGGCAGGTGCCCGACGGGCAGCCGCGGGTCGCGCCGGACGATCCCCAGCCACTCCGTCTGGAGGCGCAGGCGTAGCGCGAGGGCGTCGCCGGCGTCCGGCAGGTCGCTTTCCCAGGCCTGCCAGCGCCGTACGAACCCCTCGTAGCGCCCGGCCAGGTCCGGCAGTTCCCAGGTCTCCTCGATCATCTGGCCGATGTCCATGCCGGTGTCCGCGTGTGCCCGGAACACCTTCACGTGGGCGGCCAGGCCCAGCTCGGCCACCAGGGCCGACACGTCGACCTCGCCGGGTGCGATCCACAGGCCGTTGAAGAGCGGGCCGAAGCCGCTCCAGGTCAGCTGGGAGCGCAGGTCGTGGCGCCGACGCTGCCAGGACTCCGGCAGGGAGAAACCGAGCAGCGTCCAGGTGCCGTCCCACCGCCGGTTGACGGCGCCCGTCTGCCAGATCCGCCGCTCGCCGTCGCGCAGCACCGCCTCCGAGCGTTCGGTCAGCCCGAAGTACATACGGCGGCCCTCGCGCTGGCGGCGCAGCAGGTCACGGCCCACCATGCGGCTCAGCGTGGAGCGGGTGGCCTGCTCGCCGATCCCGGCGCGGGCGAACACGTCGATGACGCTGCCCGAGTACACGCACACGTCACGGCCGAGCACCTGGTCGCCCAGGAACGTCAGCATGAGGGACTGGGGCCGCAGCGACTCTTCACCGGTCACGCGGCCCACCGTACCTCCGCGGATCAGTCCGTGACCTGCTGGTACCCGGGGTCGGGAACCCACGGCGTCGACGAACACGGGTTCGAGTGGAGCCGTGTGTCCGCCCACGGGTCACCGTCCCCGGGCGGGTGCGGGACCGGCGCGTGCGGGTCGACCGAGGCGCCGAGCCGGCCGGGGCCGTGCCGGTTGCCGTCGCCGCCGCGCGGCCGGAGGCAGAAGGACTCCTCGCCCGTGGTCATCGGGATGCGCAGGGTGCAGGTGCCCCTGCCGCCGGAGACGTCCTGCGACCGGGACGACTGGGTGCCGTTCGCGGCGGTCCTGGCGAGCCACTCGCGTGGCCGGGCCTCGAGGTGTACCAGGGCGGTCCGCGCGTCGGGCGGGTCGCCCGTCAGCACGTCCTGCGAGTACGGCGGCTCCTGGCCGTGGGCGAGCAGGGCCCGGTCGTGGCCGTAGGCGACGGAGCGGCGTGCGGACCGGCGGGCAGGTCATGGACACGACGGTCGTGCAGGTGCCCGTCAAGCGCGCCATGATCAAAACCGGCGAGAAGGCGGTGCCGCTCGCCGACGCCGCGAAGTTCCCGGGGCGCGGGACGGCGAAGGTCCGCGGTCCCGAGGACCTGGACGCGGTGGTGACGAACGGGCCGGTCGACGCGGCGACGCGGGCCTCCTTCCAGGAGGATGCGTCGAGGTCGTCGTGGCGGGAAAGGTGCAAGAGTGAAGCTGACGATTCTGGGCGGCGGAGGATTCCGCGTCCCGCTGGTGTACGGAGCGCTCCTCCAGGACCACGCCGAGGGCCGGGTGACGCACGTCGTCCTGCACGATCCGGACCCCGGACGGCTCTCGGCCGTGACACGTGTCCTCGCCGAGCAGGCGGCGGGCGTCCCCGACGCGCCCCGGGTGAGCGCCACGACCGGCCTCGACGAGGCCCTGCGCGGCGCCGACTTCGTGTTCTCCGCGATCCGCGTCGGCGGCCTGGAGGGACGCGCGAACGACGAGCGGGTGGCCCTCGCCGAGGGCGTGCTGGGCCAGGAGACGGTGGGCGCGGGCGGCATCGCCTACGGCCTGCGCACCGTCCCGGTCGCCGTCGACATCGCGCAGCGGGTGGCCCGGCTCGCCCCCGACGCCTGGGTCATCAACTTCACCAACCCGGCCGGGCTGGTCACCGAGGCCATGTCCCGCCACCTCGGCGACCGCGTCATCGGCATCTGCGACTCCCCGGTCGGTCTCGGCCGCCGTATCGCCCGGGTGCTCGGCGCGAACCCGAAGGAGGCCTGGATCGACTACGTCGGCCTCAACCACCTCGGCTGGGTGCGCGGCCTGCGCGTCGCCGGCCGGGACGAACTGCCGCGCCTGCTCGCCGACCCCCACCTGCTCGGCTCGTTCGAGGAGGGCAAGCTCTTCGGTGCCGACTGGCTGCGGTCCCTGGGCGCGATCCCCAACGAGTACCTGCACTACTACTACTTCAACCGGGAAGCCGTACGGGCCTACCAGCAGGCCGAGAAGACCCGCGGTGCGTTCCTGCGCGACCAGCAGGCCCGCTTCTACGCCGAGATGGGCAACCCGGACGCCCCGGCCCTGAAGGTGTGGGACGACACCCGCGCCGAGCGCGAGGCCACGTACATGGCCGAGAACCGCGAGACCGCGGGCGCCGGCGAACGCGACGAGGACGACCTGTCCGGCGGGTACGAGAAGGTGGCCCTCGCCCTGATGCGGGCCATCGCCCGGGACGAGCGCACCACTCTGATCCTCAACGTACGCAACCGGCGCACGCTGGCGGTCCTGGACGCGGAGGCCGTCATCGAGGTGCCGTGCCTCGTCGACGCCAACGGCGCCCACCCCGTCGCCGTCGACCCGCTGCCCGACCACGCCACCGGCCTGGTCTGCGCGGTCAAGGCGGTCGAGCGCGAGGTGCTGGACGCCGCCGGCTCCGGCTCCCGCGCGACGGCCGTGAAGGCCTTCGCGCTGCACCCGCTCGTCGACTCGGTCGCCGTGGCCCGCAGGCTGGTCGAGGGGTACACCGAGGTGCACCCCGGGTTGGCGTACCTTAGGTGAACGCCGTTCGGTAAGCGCTTTCCCCCACCGCTTCCCGCCCGCCGGCTCTTCCCGCTTCCTGGAGACATCCCATGCACGACGAAAGCCGCCGCATCGAGGAGCGTGTGCAGCGCCTCCACGACCAGCGCATCAAGTCCGCTGTCTACGCGGCCAGAGTCCCCTTCGAGGTGGAGGCCTGGCAGGCCCCGGGGGAGCCGGTCCCGTTCGAGGAGGCCGCCGCCGCTTCCTACGAGCCGTTCACGATGGGCACCCCGTGGGGGCCGCCCTGGGGCACCACCTGGTTCCGCATGCGCGGACAGGTGCCCGAGGAATGGGCGGGCCGCCGCGTCGAGGCCGTCATCGACCTCGGCTTCGTCGGCGGCTGGCCCGGCAACCAGGCCGAGGCCCTCGTCCACCGCACGGACGGCACCCCGCTGAAGGCCGTCAACCCGCTCAACCAGTACGTGGCGATCGCCAACCCCGCGCAGGGCGGCGAGACGGTCGACTACCTGGTCGAGGCCGCCTCCAACCCGGACATCCTCGCGGACAACTTCTCGAGGACCACACCCCTCGGCGACAAGCTGACCGCGGGCGACAAGCCGCTCTACACCTTCCGCGGCGCCGACCTCGCCATCCTCGACGAGGAGGTCTTCCACCTCGACCTCGACGTGCAGGTGCTGCGCGAGCTGATGCTGGAGCTCGGCGAGCACGACCCGCGCCGCCACGAGATCGCGCACGCCCTGGACCGGGCGATGGACCTGCTCGACCTGGACGACGTCTCCGGCTCGGCCGCCGCGGTCCGTGAAGCACTGAAGCCGGTGCTGTCCAAGCCCGCGCACGCCAGCGCGCACACGATCTCCGGCGTCGGCCACGCCCACATCGACTCCGCCTGGCTCTGGCCGATCCGCGAGACCAAGCGCAAGACGTCCCGTACCTTCTCGAACGTCACGTCCCTGGCCGACGAGTACGACGACTTCATCTTCGCCTGCTCCCAGGCCCAGCAGTACGAGTGGGTGCGCGACCACTACCCCAAGGTCTGGGCCCGCATCCAGGAATCGGTCAAGAACGGCCAGTGGGCCCCGGTCGGCGGCATGTGGGTCGAGGCCGACGGCAACCTGCCCGGCGGCGAGGCCGTCGCCCGCCAGTTCATCCACGGCAAGCGGTTCTTCATCGAGCACTTCGGCATCGAGACCAAGGGCGTGTGGCTGCCGGACTCCTTCGGCTACAACGCGGCCTACCCGCAGCTCGCCAAGCTCGCCGGGAACGAGTGGTTCCTCACCCAGAAGATCTCCTGGAACCAGACCAACCGGTTCCCCCACCACACCTTCTGGTGGGAGGGCATCGACGGCACCCGCATCTTCACCCACTTCCCGCCGGTCGACACCTACAACGCCCGCTTCAGCGGCGTGGAGATGTCCCGCGCGGTCCGCAACTACCGGGAGAAGGGCGGCGCCTCCCGCTCCCTGGCCCCCTTCGGCTGGGGCGACGGCGGCGGCGGCCCCACCCGCGAGATCATGGAACGGGCCCGCCGGCTGGCCGACCTGGAGGGCTCCGCGAAGGTCGTCGTCGAACACCCCGACGCCTTCTTCGCCAAGGCCCGCGAGGAGTACCCGGACGCGCCCGTGTGGGTCGGCGAGCTCTACCTGGAGCTGCACCGCGCCACCTACACCTCCCAGGCCCGCACCAAGCAGGGCAACCGCCGCTCCGAGCACCTCCTGCGCGAGGCCGAGCTGTGGGCGACGACGGCCGCCCTGCACGCTCCTGGTTACACCTACCCGCACGAGAAGCTGGACCGGCTCTGGAAGACGGTGCTCCTGCACCAGTTCCACGACATCCTGCCCGGCTCCTCCATCGCCTGGGTGCACCGCGAGGCCGAGGCCGAGTACGCCCGTGTCGCGCAGGAACTGCACGCGCTGACCGCCGAGGCGGTGGCCGCTCTGGGCACCGGCGGCACCCGCGTCTTCAACACCAGCCCCTACGGCCGCGCCGAAGTGGTGCGCACCGCCGACGACGCACCGGTGTACGTGGAGGTACCCGCGAGCGGCTCCGCGCCCCTCGCCGACTCCGCGCCCTCGCAGCCGGTGACGGTGGACGGCCGGATCCTCGACAACGGTCTGGTCCGCGTCGAGGTCGCCGAGGACGGCACCCTGTCCTCCGTCCGCGACCTGCGCGCCGGCCGTGAGGTCCTCGCCGAGCCGGGCAACCTGCTCCGTCTGCACACGGACCTGCCCAACTACTGGGACGCCTGGGACATCGACAAGCACTACAAGAACCGCTACACGGACCTCCTGGACGTCTCGTCCGTCACGGTCGTCGAGCAGGACCCGCTCATCGGTGCCATCCGCGTCGAGCGGTCCTTCGGCAAGGGCTCCACGATCACCCAGACGATCACCGTCCGCGCAGGCAGCCCCCGGATCGACATCGAGACGGACATCGACTGGCACGAGACCGAGAAGATCCTCAAGGCCGCCTTCCCGGTCGACATCCGCGCCTCGCACTCCTCCGCCGAGATCCAGTTCGGCCACATCCAGCGCCCCACCCACACCAACACCACCTGGGAGGCGGCCCGCTTCGAGGTCTCCGGCCACCGCTGGGTGCACCTCGGCGAGCCCGGCTACGGCGTCGCCGTCATCAACGACTCCACCTACGGCCACGACGTCTCCCGCACGGTCCGCGATGACGGTGGCACCACGACCACCGTCCGTCTCTCCCTGGTCCGCGCCCCGCGCATCCCCGACCCCGAGGCCGACCAGGGCCGCCACCGCTTCACCTACGCCCTGCTGCCGGGCGCGACCATCGAGGACGCCGTCGCCGAGGGCTACTCCCTCAACCTGCCGCTCCGGGTGGCGGACGCGGCCGGCGCCCCCGAACCGGTCGTCTCCGCCGAGGGCGAGGGCGTCACCGTGGAGGCGGTCAAGCTCGCCGACGACGCCTCCGGCGATGTCGTCGTACGGCTCTACGAGTCCCGCGGCGGCCGTGCCACCGGCACCCTGCGCACCGGGTTCCCCCTCGCGGGCGCCCAGATCACCGACCTGCTGGAGCGACCGCTGGAGGATGCCGACATGGCCGACGGCGGTGTGTCCGTCACACTGCGGCCCTTCCAGATCCTCACCCTGCGCCTGCGGAGGGGCTGACCTCACGGCCACGCAGCCGTGGCGCGAGGGCGCCAGGCTCGGCATCTTCGTCCACGGGGGCGTCTACGCGGTCGACGGCGTCCAGGAGTCCTGGTCGTGCGACGGCGACATCGTCCCGCACGAGCGGTACATGTCCCAGCTCGACCGGTTCACGGCCGCCCGCTACGACCCGCGCGACTGGGCGAGGCTCTTCGCGCGGGCCGGCGTCAGGTACGCCGTCCTGACCAGCCGCCACCACGACGGGGTCGCCCTGTGGGGCACCGCCCACGGCGACCTGAAGGTGGGCCGTGACCTGATCGCCGGCTACGCCGAGGCCCTGCGTGAGCAGGGCCTCAAGGCGGGCCTTCTCCTGCTCGCACTCCGACCGGAACCACCCCGACTACGTCTCCACCCGCAAGCGCGGCCGCCCCACTACGTCGACAGCCCCGTGTGGCGCGAGGCGCTCGCGGCCAGGTCCCAGTGTCCCGACAGGCCGCGTTCACCCACCTCGCGCCCTGCGGGCGGACGAAGCGACGTCGCGGACACCCTCAGAGAGGCAGCGCCTGTGCCGCCGCCCCGACCGGGCCGACCGGTTCGGCCGACGGGGCCGCGGGTACCGCCGGCAGCGGATCCGTCGCCTCCGGGCGCTGTTGCGGCAGCGACACCGGCCGCAGCGGACGCGGCCCCGACACCACCGTGTAGTCCTGGCCCAGGAACGGCGGGGCCATCTCGCCCGGGTCCTCGCCGAGGGCCAGCTGCACGGCGGCCCAGGGGGCGTTGACGCCGCACAGGGACAGCTGGTGCAGTCCGCCGGCCGGGCGGGTGTTGACGTCCATGAGGACCGGCCGGTCGCCGAACATCCGGAACTGGATGTTGGACAGGTAGTGCAGGCCGAAGCCCTCGGCGATCCGCCGGGCGGGGTCAAGCCACTGCTCGTGCAGGGTGAAGCCCCGGCGACGGCCGTTCTTGGTGCGGCCCACCGCCAGCCGGACCCGGTTGTCCGGGCCGGTCAGGCAGTCCACCGACACCTCGGGTTGCTCCAGGCGCGGCATCACCAGCCAGTCGACCGGCTCCTCGGCCTGCCGCAGCGCCTCCAGCACCAGGTCGAGCGGCACGTACGGGCTCGGGAACCCGCTCAGATGCATCAGCGAGAAGGGCGTCCGCGTGATCACGCGGAAGCCCACCCCGCCGGCCCCGGACGCCGGCTTGAAGCACGCCTTGTGCCCGCCGTCCTCCAACTCCTCCACGGCGGCGACGAGTTCCTTCTCCGAGCGGACCCGCCACCACGGCGGCACCGGCACGCCGATCGCCTGGACCGCCTCATAGGCGATCACCTTGTCGTGGAACACGGCCACGGCCTCGGGCGGCGGCGCCAGCACCGCCGTGCCGACGGCCTCGAACTCGGCGCGGTGCGCCACGACCGCCGACTGGTGCAGCCGGGGCACGAACACGTCGATGCCGCGCCGCGCGCACTGGTCCAGTGCGTACTCGGCGTACCCGGCGGGGGACAGGTTCTCGGGCTCCAGCTCGGCGGTGTCGGCGGCGGCCAGCACCGGCGAGTCGGGGTCGCCGTGAGTGGCGTGGATCTCGACGGCCCGGTCGCTGGGATTTCTCCGCAGCTGATCCATGAAGAACACGTTCTCCGCGTACGTGCGGTTGAGCCAGACGCGTACGCGAGAGACCATGCAGGCCGCCTTTCACGGTTCGCGGGCAGGGCTGAGCAGCCCGTGCCCGGGCAGGAAAATGGAGGGTCACCAAACCGCCCCTGCGAAGGGGAGTTCTTAGCGGTGGTGTTGGGCCAGATCATACGGCTTCGGCGGCCCTCGTCGTGCAAGGCGCAGGTGAAGGATTTCTCCGGTGGCGGCCCCGGGGCCGCCCTTGTCCCGGTCGCACGGATGTGATCTCTTGGTGACGTCGGGTGCGCGGAGGGGGCGAGAGGTGACGTCGACGGCCGGTGGCGCCGCACAACTGCTGGCCATCAGCGATCTGCACATCGGGTACCCGGAGAACCGCGCCCTGGTCGAGGGCATGCGGCCCGGGACGGACGGCGACTGGCTGCTCGTGGCCGGGGACGTCGCCGAGACCGTGGCGGACATCCGCTGGACCCTGAAGACGTTCGCGGGCCGCTTCCGCAAGGTCGTCTGGGTGCCCGGCAACCACGAGCTGTGGACCCATCCGAGCGACGCCGTCACCCTGCGCGGTGTCGCCCGGTACGACTACCTGGTCGAGCTGTGCCGGGAACTCGGGGTGACGACACCCGAGGACCCCTACCCCGTCTGGGACGGCCCCGGCGGCCCGGTGGCGATCGCCCCGCTGTTCCTGCTGTACGACTACTCGTTCCTGCCGGCCGGCTGCACCACCAAGGAGCAGGGCCTGGAGTACGCGCAGGGCACCGGGATCGTGTGCAGCGACGAGTACCTGCTGCACCCCGACCCGTATCCGAGCCGGGAGGCCTGGTGCCGGGCCCGGGTCGCCGAGACCGAACGCAGACTCGCCGAACTGCCCAGCGACCTGCCGGTGATCCCGGTCAACCACTACCCGCTGCACCGGCATCCGACGGACGTCCTGTGGCACCCCGAGTTCGCCATGTGGTGCGGCACGGACCTGACCGCCGACTGGCACCGCAGGTTCCGTGTGCACACCATGGTCTACGGCCATCTGCACATCCCCCGCACCACCTGGCACGAGGGCGTGCGCTTCGAGGAGGTGTCGGTGGGCTACCCGCGCGAGTGGAGCAAGCGGTCCCAGCCGCCGGGGCGGCTGCGGCGCGTCCTGCCGGGGGAGGGCGAGGAGCGGTGATCGGGGAACTGCTGCCGGAGGCAGTGGTCGCCGTGGAGGCGTACGGCCACGAGGACGCGGACACTCCGCTGTACCCCGAGGAGGCGGCGCTCCTGACACGGGCGGTCGCCAAGCGGCGCAGGGAGTTCGCCGTAGTGCGCTCCTGCGCCCGCCGCGCCATGGAGAAGCTCGGCGTGCCGCCACAGCCGATCCTGCCCGGGGAACGCGGCGCCCCCGGCTGGCCGGCCGGTCTGGCCGGCAGCATGACCCACTGCGACGGCTACTGTGCCGCCGCCCTGGTCCGTGCCACCGACCTGGCCTCCGTCGGCATCGACGCCGAGGTCCACGGCCCGCTGCCCGAAGGCGTCCTGCCGTCCGTGTCCCTGCCGGCCGAGGCGGACCGGCTGCGGAGACTCGCGGCCGAACGCCCCGAGATCCACTGGGACCGGCTGCTGTTCAGCGCGAAGGAGTCCGTCTACAAGGCGTGGTTCCCCCTCACCGGGAAGTGGCTGGACTTCATGGAGGCCGACATCGAACTCACCGCCGACGGCTCCTTCCGCGCGACGTTGCTCGTCCCCGGCCCATGGGTGGGCGGCCGCCGCGTCGGCCACTTCGACGGCCGCTGGACGGCGGGTCGGGGCCTGGTCACGACGGCGGTCGCGGTACCCCACGCCTGACCCCGCTCCACGGGGCCCGGCATCGGCATCCGCGGCAGGACCGCCCCACAGACCCCGAAAGCCCGGGCGGGACGCCCCGGGGCGCCCGCCGGATCTCCGCAGCCGTCCTCCGGCGCACGGCCGGCCCGGGCCACCCGCCGGGGCCCGGGGCCCGCTTCCGGTGCTCCGGGTCAGGAACCCGGCTCCGGGCACCAGTTCTCCAGGAGGCGGAAGAACGCCTCCTCGTTGCCGGTCAGTCCGGCACGGTCCAACGCCTGCTCCGCCTCGGCGAGCACCGCGGGCGGGACGAGCGGCGGGCCGCCCTCCAGGTCGAAGGCGGCCCGGACGGTGTGCAGCAGCCGCAGATAGGCCTGGACGGCGGAGCGTTCACGATCGGTCAGAACGGCGGTGGGCATCGGTCGGCTCTCCCCGTGTCGGCGTCGTCGGTCCCGCGCCCTCGCGGCGCGCACGCCCCGCACAGCGGTGGCGCACCTCCAGCTTGCCGTCCACCACTGACAATCCGGCCCCGCCGCCCACCGGTTCGCCCGCTCGGCGGAGGCGGACCGCACCACGTTGCCGCGGTGGACGGCACGTCAGCCCTGCGGTCCCCGATACCCCAGCGACGCCTCGATCCGTCCCGCCAGATGGTCCCGCTGCACCGGCCCCCGGGACGACGAACCGGCCAGCCAGGCCCGGCACTTGCTGGCGAGCAGCAGACCGAAGCTCTCGGCCTCCCTCTCGTCGTCGAGGTCGAAACGGGTGCGCGCGGCGACTTTCAGCACGGTCGCCTGGAGATCGGCGCCCTCGTCCAGCAGCCGCGCGGCGACGGCCGCGCCCTCCACGTGGTGGGAGCAGTGCCCGGCCTTCATGTGCCACAGTTCGTGGCCCAGGATCACCAGCTGGTGATCGGGAGCGGTGCGTTCCTCGATCACGACGAGGTCCTGCTCGGCCATGTCGAGCCAGAGCCCGCTGGCTGTCCCGGGCGGGAACGCGGCCGTACGGAAGCGGACGGGCCGGCCGCGGCGTCTGCTCATGCCGTCGCACAGGGCGGCGTACAACTCGTCGGGCCGAGCCGGCGCGGGGAGGGTCAGCTCCGCTACCAGCTCGCCGCACAGGCGGCGCATTTCCTTACCGATGCCCACAGTTCTCCCCACGGTCACGACTCGGGCCGCTTGACGCTCTCCAGGAGCATGTCCAGCCACTCCGCGACCTTGTCGCGGTGCTGGTCGGTGGGCAGTTGCGCGGCTCTCCAGGCGATGCCGCGCACGCCGTGGTCCTGCAACAGCCGCTCCAGCGGGTCGTCCGCCGCCGCGGCGGCCTCCCGCTCACGGTCGGCGAGCTTCTGCAGCAGCTCCTGCTCGATGTGCTGGAGGGCGCTCACGAGCGCCTCGGGGTCCTCGGCCGTCAGGAAGCCGGCGTGCACCCGGAAGAACCGCTGCAGGGCGTCGCAGTGCTCCATGGTCGGCCGCCGGTCGCCGTTGATGAGGGCGCCGGCCTGCTGGCGGGACATGCCCGCGCCGTCGGCGATCTCCTGCTGGGTGTACTTGCGGCCGTTGGGCTTGAGACGGGTCCGGCGCAACAGGTCCAGGCGCTGCAGGAACCGGGCCTGCACATCGGGCTCACCCGCAGGCCGGCCACTGAGCAGGGCCTTGACCACGGGGTCCGGGACACCGGAGGCGACGGACAGCCGGCCGATGTCGAAGACCTCGGCGTGCGGCACACCGAGCCGGTCGGCGAGCGCGCCGACACGGGAGACGACGGCCGGTAGCACGGCCGTCGGCGTGGCGCCCGGACCCTCGACGAAGCCACCCGTCACCGACAGATCTCCTACGTATCTCACAGGTTGCTCACAAGTGGATGCCGTGACCTACCCCGGCGTGAACTTCCCGGAGCGTAGCCGGTGCTTCGAACTCACATCCAGGTCTCGCCACAACTGTGGCCAATTTCAGCCGTCAACAGGCATGGAATGCCACGATAGTTGACACGCCTCAGCTCGGGGCAGCAGGATCGGGGCGCCGCGTCAAGGCCGCACAGGCAAGAGGGGTGACCTCCCGATGGCATATCAGGCAGGAGGGCAGCGGCCGGCACCGCGGCCCGTCCCCGAGACTCCCGAGGCCCAGGCCTACCTGGAGGACTACGCCGGGCTTCTGGAGGGTGTCTCCTTCCCCTCCCTCGTCGTCGACCACTGCTGGGACGTGGTGCTGACCAACGGCGCCTTCCGGTCACTTTTCCGCGAGGTCGGCCCGCATCCGACGGCCATGCCGGGCGACAACTTCCTCAGGTTCGTGCTGTTCCACCCCGATGCCCCCACGGTCCTCGGCGAGCACGAGGCGAGCTGGTGCCTGCCCATGCTCGCGCACTTCGCGCGGACCGTGGAGAGTCACGGCCCGGACCACGGCCTGCAGGCCATCCGCCGCGACATCGCCCAGGACCCGATCATGGAGGCCGCCTACCGGCACGGCCTGCCGCACTGGATCCGCGCGGTCGGCGAGGGCGCCGTCGAGCAGGACGGTGCCGTACGGCCGCTGTTGCACCCGGATCCGCGCCGGGGCGCCACCGAGTGCCGGGTCGTCGTCGAGACGTCCAGGACGCTCGAGGAGCTGGGCTGTGCCCGGGTCACGTTCGTCCTGCGCGAGGCCCGCCGCTCCGCGTCCCGGGAGCGCCGCACGCGCCGTTCCGCCTCCCACCTCAGGGTCGTCCCCGCGGCCGACTGACCGCTCCCGCGCCTTCGCCCGCCCCTGTCCGCACCCTTCCCCCGAGCATGTGGTGTGTGACATGGTACTGCCGTGAGCGAGTCGCTGACCTGCGATGTCGTGGTGGTCGGAGCCGGAGTGGTCGGCGCCGCCGCCGCCCTGTACGCGGCCCGCGCGGGCCTGGACACCGTCGTGGTGGACCGCGGTCCGGTGGCCGGCGGTACGACCGGAGCGGGGGAGGGGAACCTCCTCGTCTCCGACAAGGAACCCGGACCGGAGCTCGAACTGGCCCTGCTCTCCGCCCGCCTGTGGGCCGGACTGGCCGCGGAGGGACTGGGCAGGGCCGTGGAGTACGAGGCCAAGGGCGGTGTCGTCGTCGCCGGCACGGACCGGGCCCTGTCCGGGCTGGAGAAACTCGCCGCCGAGCAGCGCGCGGCCGGGGTCGAGGCGGTCCCGGTGCCGCCCGGCCGGCTCACCGACCTGGAGCCGTACCTGGCCCCCGGTCTCGCGGGCGGCATGCACTACCCGCAGGACGCCCAGGTGATGCCGGCCCTCGCGGCGGCGCACCTGCTGCGCGCCTCGAAGGCCCGGGTGCTCACCGGCCGGGAGGTGACCGGAGTCCTGCGCGGCCCGGGCGGTGCGGTGCGCGGCGTGCGTACCGGCCTCGGCGACCTGCACGCCCCCGCGGTCGTCAACGCGGCCGGAACCTGGGGCGGTGAGGTGGCGGCCCGCGCCGGAGTGTCCCTGCCGGTACTGCCCCGGCGGGGGTTCGTCCTGGTCACCGAACCGCTGCCGCCCCGCATCCGGCACAAGGTGTACGCCGCCGACTACGTGGCCGACGTCGCGAGCGACTCGGCGGCGCTGCAGACCTCACCGGTGGTGGAAGGCACCCCGGCCGGGCCGGTCCTCATCGGCGCCAGCCGCGAACGGGTCGGCTTCGACCGGTCGCTGTCGCTCCCGGCACTGCGGGCGCTGGCCGCCGGGGCGACCGGCCTCTTCCCGTTCCTCGCCGGGGTCCGGGCCGTGCGCACGTACGCCGGCTTCCGGCCGTATCTGCCGGACCACCTGCCCGCGATCGGCCCCGACCCGAGGGCGCCCGGGCTCTTCCACGCCTGCGGGCACGAGGGCGCGGGGATCGGTCTCGCCACCGGCACCGGGCATCTCATCGCCCAGGTGCTGACCGGGCGGGCACCCGATCTGGACCTCGCCCCGTTCCGGCCCGACCGCTTCACCGAGGAGGCCGAGTGAACCCGCCGGAGCCTGCGGGGCCCGGCCCCGCCTTCACGGTCACCTTCGACGGGCGGCCGGTCCAGGCGCTGCCCGGGCAGACGGTCGCCGCCGTGCTGTGGACGGCGGGCGTCACCTCCTGGCGTTCCACGCGGGGCCAGGGCCGTCCGCGCGGGGTGTTCTGCGGGATCGGCGTCTGCTTCGACTGCCTGGTGACCGTGAACGGCCGCCCCAACCAGCGGGCCTGCCTGGTGCCGGTACGGCCGGGGGACGCGATCGGCACACAGGACGGCACGGGCCACGAGGAGGTGCGGGATGCGGACTGACCTCGCCGTGATCGGCGCCGGACCGGCCGGTCTCGCCGCAGCCCTGGCGGCCGCCGCGCGCGGCGTACGGGTCACGCTCGTCGACGCCGCGACGCAGCCCGGTGGGCAGTTCTACCGGCAGCCCGCCGCCGGACCCGCCGCCGCGCGGCCCGAGGCGCCGCACCACCGGTGGCGGACCTGGGAGCGGCTGCGGGACGGACTCGCCGCCAGTGCCGTGCGCGTGCTGACGGAACACCATGTGTGGTGTGTGGAGCGGACGCCGGAGGGCTTCACCGTGCACGCCCTGCTCGGACCGGAGCAGGAGCAGCCCGTCGAGGTGCACGTCCGCGCCGTGCTCCTGGCCACCGGCGGCTACGAGCAGGTGCTGCCCTTCCCCGGCTGGACCCTCCCGGGCGTCGTCACGGCCGGAGGAGCCCAGGCCATGCTCAAGGGCGGGCTCGTGGTGCCGGGACGCCGGGCGGTCGTGGCCGGCACCGGGCCGCTGCTGCTGCCCGTGGCGACCGGGCTCGCGGCAGCCGGCGTCGAGGTCGCCGCGCTCGTCGAGTCGGCCGGTCCCGGACGCCTCGCCCGCCACGCCCCGGCCCTGGCCGCCAAGCTCCCGGAGGGCGCCGGACACGCCGCCGGGCTGCTGCGCCGCCGCATCCCGGTCCGCACCCGGCACACCGTCGTCCGCGCCCACGGCGACGACCGGCTGACCGGTGTCACCGTCGCCGCCCTCGACGCCGGCGGGCGCGTCCGGCCCGGCACCGAACGGCACCTGCCCTGCGACACCCTCGCCGTCGGGCACGGGATGCTCCCGCACACCGACCTCGCCGAGAGCCTCGGGTGCCGGCTCGAGGGGCTCACCGTGGCCGTCGACACCGGGCAGCGCACGGACGTGCCCGGCGTGTGGGCCGCCGGGGAGGCCACCGGCATCGGCGGTGCCGCCCTCGCCCTCGCCGAGGGGCACATCGCCGGTTGCTCCGCCGCCGCCCACCTGTACGGCACCGCACCCGGCCCGGCGCCCGCCGCCCTCAAGGCCCGTACGAAGCTCAAGCGGTCCGCCGCCGCCCTCGACTCCGCGTACGCGCCGCCCGCGCACTGGCCCGAGCAGATCACCGACGACACCGTGGTCTGCCGCTGCGAAGAGGTCACCGCAGGGGCCGTGCGCGAGGCCCGGGACCTCGGAGCGCGCGACGAACGCACCGTGAAGCTGCTCACCCGGGCCGGGATGGGCTGGTGCCAGGGCCGGATGTGCGGCCCTGCGATCGCCGGTCTCGCCGGCTGCGCCCCCGCCCCCGCCAAGCGCCCCTTCGCCCGTCCCGTGCCGCTCGGCGTCCTCGCCCGGCAACACCCCCAGGAGGGACTGTCATGACCGAACACCGCCCCTGGCGCGGCGTCCTCGTCGCCACCGCGCTCCCGCTGAACGACGACCTCTCCGTGAACTTCGACCGGTACGCCGAGCACTGCGCCTGGCTCGTCGACAACGGCTGCGACGGCGTCGTGCCGAACGGCTCCCTCGGCGAGTACCAGGTGCTCACGCCCGGGGAGCGGGCCCGGGCCGTCGAGACGGCCGTCGCCGCGATCGGCGGGGAGCGCGTGATGCCCGGCGTCGCCGCGTACGGGTCCGCCGAGTCCCGGCGCTGGGCCGAGCAGGCCGGCGAGGCCGGCTGCCACGCGGTGATGCTGCTGCCGCCGAACGCCTACCGCGCCGACGAGCGCTCCGTCCTCGCCCACTACGCCGAGGTCGCCCGGTCGGGCCTGCCGGTCGTCGCGTACAACAACCCCATCGACACCAAGGTCGATCTCGTGCCCGAGTTGCTCGCCCGGCTGCACGGCGAGGGATACATCCGCGGAGTGAAGGAATTCTCCGGCGATGTCCGCCGGGCCTACCAGATCGCCGAACTCGCCCCCGAACTGGACCTGCTGATCGGTGCGGACGACGTCCTGCTGGAGCTGGCCGTCGCGGGCGCCAAGGGCTGGGTGGCGGGCTATCCGAACGCACTGCCCCGCGCCTCGGTCGAGCTGTACCGCGCTGCCGTCGGCGGCGACCTGGACACCGCGCTGCCCCTGTACCGGCAGCTGCATCCGCTGCTGCGCTGGGACTCGCGGGTGGAGTTCGTCCAGGCCATCAAGCTGTCCATGGACCTCGTCGGCCGTCACGGCGGGCCCTGCCGCCCGCCGCGCGCCGCGCTGCTGCCCGGTCAGGAGGCGGCGGTCCGGGCCGCCACGGAGAAGGCCGTCGCGGCCGGATTGGCATAAGGACCATGCGCAGCAAACTCGTCCTGCACGCCGTCGACTCCCACACCGAGGGCATGCCGACCCGCGTGATCACCGGCGGTATCGGCACCGTCCCCGGCGCCACCATGAACGAACGACGGCTGTGGTTCCGCGAACACCGCGACGACATCAAGCAGTTGCTGATGAACGAGCCGCGCGGGCACTCCGCCATGAGCGGCGCGATCCTCCAGCCGCCGACCCGGCCCGACTGTGACTGGGGCGTCGTCTACATCGAGGTGTCCGGCTACCTGCCGATGTGCGGGCACGGCACCATCGGCGTGGCGACCGTGCTCGTCGAGACCGGCATGGTCGAGGTCGTCGAACCGGTCACCACCATCCGGCTCGACACCCCGGCGGGGCCGGTCGTCGCCGAGGTGGCCGTCGAGGACGGGGCCGCCAGGACGGTCACCCTCCGGAACGTGCCCTCCTTCGCCCTCGGCCTCGACCGCAAGGCCACCCTCGCCGACGGCCGGACGGTGACCTACGACCTCGCCTTCGGCGGCAACTTCTACGCCATCCTGCCGCTGGAGCAGTTCGGCCTGCCCTTCGACCGGGAACGCAAGGACGAGATCCTCGCCGCCGGCCTGTCCCTGATGGCCGCCGTCAACGCCGAGGACCCGCCCGTCCACCCGGAGGACCCGTCCATCCACGGCCTCCACCACGTGTACCTGGCCGCCCCCGGCTCGACCGCCCGCCACTCCCGGCACGCCATGGCCATCCACCCCGGCTGGTTCGACCGCTCGCCCTGCGGCACCGGGACCAGTGCCCGGATGGCACAGTTGCACGCGCGCGGCGAACTGCCGCTGCACACCGAGTTCGTGAACGAGTCCTTCATCGGCACGCGCTTCACGGGCAGACTGCTCGGCACGGCCGAGGTCGCCGGCCGCCCGGCCGTGCTGCCCAGCTTCACCGGCCGCGCCTGGATCACCGGCACCGCCCAGTACCTGCTGGACCCCGAGGACCCGTTCCCGGCGGGGTTCGTCCTGTGAGCCGAACCCGCCCCTGCGCAAGAGAGGACTCCGACCGTCATGGCCCCGCAGCACACCCCCGCCCTGCCCGTGCTGGGCAGCAGGAAGCCCAGCCACCGGGAGCGGGTCGCGGACGCGTTGCGGGCCGCCCTGATCGCCGGTGAACTGCGGCCCGGCGAGGTCTACTCGGCCCCGGGTCTCGCCGCCCGCTTCGGTGTCTCCGCCACGCCCGTGCGCGAGGCCATGCTCGACCTCGCGAAGGAGGGCCTGGTCGACACCGTGCCCAACAAGGGCTTCCGGGTCACCGCCGTGTCCGAGCGGCAGCTCGACGAGTACACCCACATCAGGGCGCTGATCGAGATCCCCACCACGGCAGAACTGGCCCGCACGGCCGACCCGGTGGCTCTGGAGCCGCTCCGCCCGGTCGCCCAGGAGATCGTCACCTCCGCCGCGGCCGGCGACCTCATCGCCTACGTCGAGGCCGACCTGCGTTTCCACCTCGGCCTGCTGGCCCTCGCCGGCAACGGCCATCTCGTGGACGTCGTACGCGACTTGAGACGCCGCTCCCGGCTCTACGGACTGACGTCGCTGGTGGAGCAGGGGCGGCTGGAGGCGTCGGCCGAGGAGCACCTGGAGATCCTGGACGCGCTGCTCGCCCGGGACGAGGCGGCCGTGCGGGCGGTGATGGTCCGGCACCTCGGGCACGTCAGGGGGCTGTGGGCCGCGCCCTGACGGGCATGTCCGCCCGTTCCGGCCGCACGAGACCGATCCGCCGTCCCGGTGCCGGCGGGGGCGGGACGGTGGATCGGGCGGCC
>NZ_JBHVCP010000029.1:0-95340 GCF_042803315.1 Streptomyces sp. NPDC057424 | reverse complement strand
GCGCAGCCCCACCCGTCAGGCCGGATCCTCGACGAGGTCGGACGGGCCGACCGTGTTCGGTGTCGCATGCCCCGAGAGGGCGAGCGTGAGGTCGAGTTCGGCGAGCAGGCAGCGGATGACGTGTTCGACGCCTGACCGGCCGTCGAGGCCGAGGCCGTAGACGTAAGGGCGGCCCACGAGGACCGCGCGGGCGCCGAGGGCGAGGGCCTTGACGATGTCGGCACCGGTGCGGACGCCGCTGTCGAAGAGGACGGTGAGCCGGTCGCTCACGGCTTCCACCACGCGGGGGAGCGCGTCGGCCGCCGCGACGGAGCCGGCCACCTGGCGCCCGCCGTGGTTGGAGACGACCACGCCGTCCATGCCGGCGTCCGCGGCCAGCCGCGCGTCGTCCGGGTGCAGGACGCCCTTGAGGACGATCGGGCCGTCCCAGTTCTCCCGCAGGAACGCCAGGTCGGGCCAGCCCTTGGCCGGGTCCGAGAACATCCCGACGAAGTGCATCACGGCCGCGTTCGGATCCTCGTGCACCGGTTTGGCCAGACCAGCCTGGAAGGCAGGGTCCGAGAAGTAGTTGGCCGTGCCGACACCGTGCAGGAAGGGCAGGTACGCCTGGTCGAGATCGCGCGGACGCCACGACAGCAGCGGCGTGTCCAGAGTGACGACCAGCACGCTGAACCCGGCCGCCTTCGCCCGGTCCAGGAAGCTGCGGGCCACTTCCGGGTCCTTCGGCCAGTACAGCTGGAACCAGCGCTCGGCGTCCCCCATCGCCTCGGCGACCTGCTCCATGGGCGTGCTGGACGCGGACGACAGGATGTACGGCACGCCCTGCGCGGCGGCGGCCCGGGCCGCGGCGGACTCGGCGTCCGGATGCATGATCGACAGCACGCCGACCGGGGCCAGCGCGAGGGGGGCCGGGAGGGCACGGCCCAGCACCTCGACCGACAGGTCCCGCTCGTGCACGTCACGCAGCATGCGGGGCACGATCCGGCGGCGCTCCAGGGCCGTCCGGTTGGCGCGGGCCGTGCTCCCGTCGCCCGCGCTGCCCGCGACATAGCCGACCGGGCCGGGCCCGAGCCGCTGCTCGGTGAGCTCCTCCAGCCGGGTCAGATCGGTGGACAGCCGCGGTACGGCGCCCGTCATCCCGGTCAGATAGATCTCGTACTGGAAGTCCGCCCAGTGCTTGCCCACCGTACGCCCGCCTCTCGTCGTCTCCTCGTCGAGACCGTGCCGTACGGCCGACGATACCGAGCGGTATGCGTGCCGGCGGATCAGGCCCGGGCCGCCGCCGCGCACAGCACCCGGGCCAGTGCGCGCGGCTGCGAGAACGTCGGCCAGTGCCCGGTGTCCAGCTCCACCAGCTCCCAGCTGTCGCTCCCGAGGGCCGCGGCCGCCGCCGGCATCGGCTCGTCCCCGTCGAGGAGGCACTTCACATACGTGGCCGGGAGCTCGCCGAGGGGACGGGCGAGGACGGCCGGCTCGGTCAGTGTGACACCGGGGTGCGGTGTCGAGCCGCCCACGATCCGGGTGATCTGCTCGTCCGTCAGCCCCTGCCCGGCGTAGTCCTCGGGGCCCGGCGGCGGCCAGTACCCGGCATGGCCGTCGATCGCCCGCCGTACGTGGTCGCTGGGCCAGCCCGACAGGAACGACTCCCCGTCCACCGGCACGTTCGCGTCGACCAACACCACGCGCCGCAGCCGGTCGCCGATCCGCTCGCCGGCCTGCCCGGCCGGGATGCCCGCGTAGCTGTGCCCGACCAGGACGACGTCCCGCAGATCGAGGCGCTCCACCTTCTCGACGATGTCCCGGACGTGCGTCTGCTGCCCCGCCGGCTGGGTGCTCCGCCTCTCGGCGAGGCCCGTCAGCGTCAGCCCATGGACGTCATGCCCGGCGGCGCGCAGCTCCGCGTCCACCTCGACCCATGCCCACGCCCCGAGCCAGGTCCCTGCCACCAGTACGAAGTCGGCCATGCGGGCAATGTAGCCGGAGGGTCCGACAACGCCCCTCCCGCGCCGGGCCCGCGGAGCGCCCGGGGTTCGGGAACGGCCTCAGCGGCGTCCGTGGTCACCCCTGGTCGTTCGCGTGGTCCGCGCCCGCTGCGGGGCTTGGCCCGGTGTCCGGTCCCTGGGCCCTGACGCGCTGCACGTGCTCCAGCGAGTCGCGCAACTCCGCGAGCCAGTCGTCCGTATGGCGCTGGACCAGGCGCACGCACCAGGCCAGCGCGTCGCTGCGGCTGCGGGCCACGCCGCCGGCGATCAGGGTGTCCAGGACCTGGCGCTCCGGCTGGCGCAGCCGTGTCATGACCGGCGCGGCCACGCGCGTGAAGAGCGTCCGCCGCCCGCCGCACTCCACGCCCCAGGACACCTTCCGGCGGAACCGGTGCTCGGCTTCCCGTGCCACTGCCATCCGGTCCTCGCGGGTGCGCTCCCGGAACTCCTGTGCCCGGCTCTCCAGAGCCGCCTCCCTCTCGGCGGCCGGGGCGTCCTCGGCCAGCCGGGGTGCGGGGATGCGGCCGATCACGGTGATCTCCTCGCGGTCGACCGTGATCTCGGTCAGTTCCTCGAAAAGGTCGTCGGGCAGACGGCCTGCGAACCAGCCGCGGAGCTTCTCTCTCTGCTCGGTCGTAATCATGTAATGACGATTACTCGGCCGATCCATGAACACAAGGGGTCGCAAAGCAGTCGGCCGAGAGCGGAATCGGAATGTTTCAGGCCTATTAACGAACGTACGGATATCAGCCATCTGGCCGCTTCGTGACCCCGGGGACCGTGCGGTTACGGGCTTCACCCGCGCGGATTCCGTAACTTCACGCCACTGATTCAATACGCAATGTTACTGAAACCCGTGGGGTCGATGTGTGTTTCCACGGCGGACTCGGCAGACTCGCGCTCGCCGCTCCGGGCACCGACCGAGCACGGGCCGGCACACCCTGTAATCGATGCGGAAGGATGCACACAATGCGGAACACCGCGCGCTGGGTCTTGACCCTCGGCCTGACGGCCACCGCCGTCTGCGGCCCCCTCTCCGGGGCCGCGCTCGCCACCCCGGGTCAGGACCCCACCGCGCTCTACGCCCCGTCGGCCCTCGTCCTCACGGTGGGCCATGGCGAGAGCGCGATCACAGCGACACCGGAACGCGCGGTCACCCTGACCTGTGCCCCGACCCCCGCCGGCACGCACCCGGCGGCCGGCCCGGCCTGCGCGGAACTGCGCGGCGTCGGCGGTGACTTCGACGCCCTCACCGCGAAGGACGGCGTGTGGTGCACCAAGCAGTACGACCCCGTGGTCGTCACCGTCGACGGCGTCTGGCAGGGCAAGCGCGTCTCCTACGAGCGCACCTTCTCCAACGACTGCATGAAGAACGCCTACGGGACGGGCGTCTTCTCCTTCTGAGAGGGCTGCGCCCACAGACCGGGATCGCACTGAGTCCGTGAAGCACAACGGGCCGTGGCTGGGGAGCCGGGCCGTTGTCACGGGAAGCCGCGATCTCGCGCAAGGGGGCCGGCGGGCGGAGTGGGGCCGCCCGCCGGCCCCTGGGCGTTTCCGTCCGGGGCCTTGGGGGTCCTTTCCCTGTGAGCGTCCGATCAGGTCGCGTGGTGCCAGGCCGCGCGACCCGGGGGCATAGGGAAAGGACCCCTTAGGCCCGCTCGCGGTGGCTCGTGTCGCACCACGGAAAGCGGCGGCTGCGGCGGCAGGTGCACAGGGCCACGCGGAAGCGGTCGGAGGTGACGACGGTGCCGTCCTCCAGCTCCACCTCCACAGGGCCCTCCATCAGCAGCGGGCCCTTGCGCTGGACGGTGACGCGGCGGGGCGTGGCGGACCGGTCAGACGGGGAGTTCGGCACGGACGACCACCAGCTCTTCCTTGTCATCGGCGGCGGACAGCAGCCCCCGCTCCCGCAGCCAGCCTTCCCGGCCGCGCAGGACCGGCCCGAGCGCGATCCGGCGCCGACGGGTCACGGCGGCCTTCAGGCCGGCCGTGCGCAACCGCCCGACGGTCAGGTCCGGGCCGCTGAGTGCCGACTGCACGAGAAGCAGCACCCCGCCCGGCCGCAGCCGGCCGGGCGCCTCCCGGCAGATCCGGTCGACGACCAGCCGCCCGTCGCCGCCCGCGTCCCAGGCCCGGGCCGTGCCTCGCGGCGGCCTGCGATGACCGTCCGGCGCCGGTACGTACGGCGGATTGGCCAGGATCAGTTCGAACGCTTCTCCGCGCACGGGTTCGAAGAGGTTCCCGTGCCGGATGCGGACCGGGAGCCCCGCCACCCGGGCGTTCAGCCGCGCGGCCCACACAGCGCTCCAGGACACGTCCACGGCGGTCACACGGCTGCCCCGGCGCGCGGCCTCCAGGGCTAGGGCACCACTGCCGGTGCCCACGTCGAGAACCCGCGCGCCCGGAGGCAGCGGCTCGTCGGACAGGGCACCGGCCAGCAGCTCGGTGTCCTCCTGCGGGGCGTAGACGCCCGGGGGTACCAGTGCCATCACGGACGCCGAGTACCCCGGCCATCAGGAGATATGAGTTACTTCCCGGGTAAGCGGTGCATACAGTGACGAACGTGACGCACGCCAGTCGGTGAGCAGCCGGGCGCCGAAGCGCTCCTCGACGAACTCGGTGGCGTCGATGCCGAAGGCCACGTCCGGGGCGAGATGCGGCTCTCCTTCCAGCAGCCCGCCGATGACGTCGTGACGCACCACCTGCTCGTGGACCGCGTCCGCCTCGACGTGCTCGTCGTAGAAGTGCTCGGCGGCGGGCCCGGCGCCCGTGCGGCGCATCGCCTCGGCGAGCCGCCGCGACCCCGGTGACGAGGTGATCTCGACCGTCGCGAAGTGGCCGACGAGGGCGCCTCTGAGGGCCCGGTGCAGTCCGAAGAGGGACATCATGTTCACGGAGACCAGAGCCTCGGCGGACGCCGCGTCGAGGTAGCGGCCGTACGTGGTGTCCAGGCCCAGGTCCGTCATGAGGCCGGCGAACAGGCAGGCGTGTACGCGGTCGGCCCGGCCGGCGCCCCACTCGTCGAACTCCACGGCCGCCATCGCCGCCTTCGCCCGGCCGTACAGCCTCGGCAGCACCCAGGCGTGCGGGTCCGCCTCCTTGAGGTGGTAGAGGGAGCGCTGGGCCGCGTACTCGCGCACCTGCCACAGCTCGCCCTCGTCACGCAGGAAGTGGCTGACACCGGTGCCGTCGACGGGCTCGACCAGCAGGCCGGCCAGTGCCTCCTCCACGCCGTCGTGGACGGACGCGTCGGCGCGCAGCGCGGACAGGAAGCGGTGCTCCACGGCCGCGCGGACGCGCAGCAGATCGGGGTCCCACTCGCGCTCCGCGGGGACGCCCGCGAAGCCGCGGTAGTGCAGCTCGTAGCACAGGTACAGGGCGAGCTGGAGGTCGCCGCCGTACACCTCGGCGCGGGCGACCTCCTCGAGGCGGGGCAGACGGCCCGCCCCGCGCAGCCAGGCGTCGACACCCCTGCTCAGCGGGCCGCGCGGGGTGGGCAGTCGTGGTCCGTCGTGCTCCATGCACGCCGGGTACCCGCCCGGCGGCCGAGGTCACCCGGCGCGTGGGACCCGCCCCGGCGGCGGACCGTCCGGCCTCGCGTCAGTCCCCCTCGGCCTGCTCCTGCGCACGCGTGTTGGGGGTGACGGCCTCCCCGGCCTCGCCCCGGTGGCGGCGCTGCCCGGCGGAGTCCCGGGTGCGGATCTCGGCGTCCTCGACCTCCCGCAGCACCTCCTCGAGCGCCGTCTCGGGCGGTTTGCCCTGCTGCTCCTCGTTCCGGTCGTGGTCCTTGTGCTGGGACACGGGGGTCTCCTTCCTCTGTTCGGTACGTCCCGTCACGGGCATGGGCGGTTCAGCCGGAGGCGGTGGCGATGCGCAGCGGCACCGGATCGGGCGGGGCGGCCTCCTCACTGCGGCGGGCGACCTCCGCCCACCAGGAAGAGCCGTCCTCGAGGTGACGCAGCAGCACCCCTTCGCGGATCGCCCAGGGGCAGACCGTGACGGCCTTGATGCCGGTCAGCTTCAGTGCGGTGTGCCCGACCACCGCTCCCGCCAGGCTCTGTGCGGCGCGCGGTGCGGAGACGCCGGGCAGGTGCGCGCGTTCGGCGGCGGGCAGCGCGGCGAGTTGCGTGATCGCCGCACGCAGCTCGGAACGGTGCATCTGCCGGTCCACGAACGGACCGTGCCGTCCGGGCGCCGCGCCGCACAGCCGCCCCAGCTGCTGGAAGGTGCGGGAGGTGGCGACCGCGGTGCGCGGGCCCTCCCAGCGGATCCGCGCCGCGACGTCCCGCAGCTGATGGCGGACCTTGCGGCGCAACGCCCGTACCCGCTCCGGGGAGGGTGGGTCCTCGTCCTCGAAGAACTCGTGCGTCAGCCGCCGCGCGCCCAGCGGCAATGACGCCACGAAATCGGGTAACCGGCCGCGCCCGAAGGCGACTTCGAGCGTGCCGCCACCGATGTCGAGCAGGGCGAGCGGCCCCGACCGCCAGCCCATCCAGCGCCGGGCCGCGAGGAACGTCAGTTCGGCCTCCACCTCGCCCGGCAGGGTGCACAGGTCGACTCCCGTACGGGCGCGGACGGTGCGCAGCACCTCCTGCCGGTTCGGCGCGTTGCGCACCACGGCGGTCGCGAACGCCGGCGGCCCGGCTGCACCCCACCGGGTGGCGGTCCGGCTCGCCTCGGCCACCGCGTCGACGAGTTGTCCCACGGCCCGCTCCGGGATGGGTCCCCCCGGTGTGACCTGCTCGGACAGCCTGAGCCGCCACTTGGCGGTGTGCACGGGCAGCGGCACCCCGTCCGCCGCGTCCGCGACCACAAGTCTGACCGTGTTCGATCCCACATCCACCACGCTGATTCGCATGCGCGGTGGGTACCCATTTACAGGGCGGGCCAACAGACCGCACGCGCCCTGACGGCGAGGACACGCCACCGTTCGGTCACCGCAACCGGCCGGTCACGCCATCTGGCGCCGTACCAGCTCGTGCAGCCGCCCGTTGGTGTCGGCGAGCAGCCGGGCGGGCGGGCCCTGCTGGATGACCTTGCCCTCCTCCATCACCACGACACGGTCGGCGTCCAGCACGGTCGACAACCGGTGCGCGATGACGACGCGGGTGGCGTTGAGGGCCTTGGTGCTCTCGATGACCGTGCGCTGCGTCTCGTTGTCGAGCGCGCTGGTCGCCTCGTCGAAGAAGAGGATGCGCGGCCGGCGGATCAGAGCCTGGGCGATCATCAGCCGCTGGCGCTGGCCGCCGGAGACGGCACCGCTGCCCGCCACGATGGTGTGCAGACCCATCGGCATCCGCTTGATGTCCTCGGCGAGACCGGCCATCTCGGCCGCCGCCATCGCCTCCTCCGGCGTGTACGGCTCGGTGCCGCAGATGACGTCCAGGATCGATCCGGTGAACGGCTGCGCGTGCTGGAGCACCACACCGCACTGGCGGCGCACCGCCGACTGGTCCAGGGCCGCCAGGTCCTGCCCGTCGTACAGCACGCTGCCCGACACGGGCCGGTCGAAGCCGATCAGCAGGCGCAGCAGCGTCGACTTCCCGCAGCCGCTCGGGCCGACGACCGCGACGAACTCGCCCGGCCGCACCTCGAACGACACGTCGTCCAGGACCAGCGGACCGTCGTCCGAGTAGCGGAAGGACACCCGCCGCGCCTCGATCGCCCCGGTCAGCGGGCCCGGCCGGGTGCTCGCCGTGCGCACCTCGGGTGTCGCGTCCAGCACCGGCTTGATCTGCTCGAACAGCGGCAGCGCGGCCACCGCCGAGACGAACGAGCCGGTCAGCTGGGTGACGGAGGTCAGCAGCATCGTCACGGAGGTGTTGAAGGTGAGGAACGCCGCCGCCGACATCGAGCCCCGGGCCGGACCGGCCAGCAGCATGAACATCAGCAAGGTGCACAGCGGCAGATACACCGCGCCCAGCACCGTCGTGAGGTTCTTGATGCGGCCGACCTTCTGCTGGAGCTCCCGGCTGCGCGCGAACTCCGACGCCCACGCGGCGTACGCGTAGTTCTCGGCCGCGGCCACCCGCAGCTTGGGCAGACCCCGCAGCGTCTGGAACGCCTGGTTGTTGAGCTTGTTGGAGAGCACCACCAGCCGCCGCTGCCAGCGCACCTGCCACAACCCGAGCCCCAGGAACACCGCCGCGATGACGACGAGCATGCCGATCGCGGCCATCGCCATCGGCACGCTGAACCACAGCAGCAGCCCGAGGTTCATCGCCCCGACCGTCAGCGACTGGGCGACCGTCGGCCCGACTCCGGCCAGCAGCCGCCGGATCGAGCTGATGCCCATGGCCGCGCTGGCCAGTTCGCCCGTGGAGCGCTCGGTGAAGAACTTCGTCGGCAGTCTCAGCAGCCGGTCCCACACGGCCGGCTGGAGTGTGGCCTCGATCCGGCCCTCCAGCCGCAGGATGGTCAGGTTCTGCAACAGCATGAAGGCCGCCGCCACGACACTGCTCAGCATCACCGCGAGGCACACCTGCACGATCAGGTCCGTCTGTGCCTTCGGCACGAACTCGCCCAGCACCTTGCCGGTCGCGATCGGGACCAGGGCGCCGATCGCCACCGTGATCAGGCCGCTGAGCAGCAGACCGGTCAGGTCGCCGCGCATGCCCTGCATACAGAACCGCAGCAGCCTCAGCGGACTGAGTCCCCGCTCCGGCAGCGGACGGTAGAACATCACCGCGCGCGGCTCGAACTCGTCGGCGTTGGCCTTCTCGACCGGCGTCTCACGCCCGGTCGACGGATGCACCGCGACATAGCCGCCGCGCCGCCACAGCAGCGCAACCGGCGCACCCGACAAGGCCCGTTGGCCGACCAGCGGCCCCACGTTGTCCCGCCACCAGCGGCCGTCGAGCCGTACGGCCCGGGTGCGGACGCGGGAGGCCAGGGCGACCTGCTCGACCGGGTCGAGACGGTCGCCGCCGGTGCCCTTCTGGGTCGGCTCGGTGATCCGGATCCCGGCAGCCTGCCCGACCAGCTTGCAGGCCGCGTACGTGGCGTCCGCGTCGGCCGCGGTCGTGCGCTTCGAGGAGCGTTTGCCGATGGAGGCGAGCAGCGTCCGGTCGGCCTGGGCGCGCACGGCCTCACCGGCCTTGATGCCCTCGGCCGTGCGCGTCTCGTGGGTGCGCTCCAGCTGTTCGATCCAGCGGTCCAGCGTGGTCAGCAGCCGGTACTGCTGGTCGACCATGGACTGCCACAGCGCGGGGTCCATCAGCAGGTCGGCCGCGGCCTCCGCGCCGTACAGCGAGCCGTACTGCACGCTGCCCGGCGGCACCTGCATCCAGAACACGTCGTCGTCCTCCCCCACGCTCGAATACGCTCGCGCGGGGGGACCCCCAGGCGCGACGACCCGCTCGGTGGCCATCGGCGCCTGGAAGAGGATGGACAGACTGCGGCCGACGCCGAGGGAGAGCGCGTACTCCAGCGGACTCGTCGCCGGCGGCACGTACTGCGGGTTGCCGTACTCGTCGTACGACCAGCTGGCGGTGCTGGCCGGCTGGTACAGCTCGCGCAGGCCGATGCGGTGCACCACGCAGTCCCGCAGCGGCCGGGCCACCAGGGTGTGCTGCGGCCCCGGCACCGGGCCGAGCACCAGCGAGCCCGCCTCCAGCCGCCCCAGATGGTGCCAGTGGCCCTGCTGCCCGGCGTCGACCGCGAACAGGTCCACGGCACCGGACGCCACCAGCCACAGCACCTGCGGGCCTTCGAGGTCGAGGCGGTTGAACCCGGCGCAGTCGACGCGCGAGCCCATCTGCCCGAAGGCGCCCAGCACGAGGTCGCCGTCGTGCCCTTCGTGAACGGCCGTCATCTCACCGCTCCCTGACCAGTGCCGCGTACGCGCCGCCGCGAGCCACCAGGTCCTCGTGCCGTCCCCGCTCCACGATCGTGCCGTGCTGCAGGACGACGATCTCGTCGCTGTCGCGCACGGTGCTCAGCCGGTGCGCGATCACCACACAGGCGCAGCCGCGCCGGCGCAGGTTGTCCATCACGACCTGCTCGGTCTCCGCGTCCAGCGCGCTCGTCACCTCGTCGAGCACCAGGATGCTCGGGCGGCGCACCAGCGCCCGCGCGATCTCCAGGCGCTGACGCTGCCCGCCGGAGAAGTTGCGGCCGTCCTGTTCCACCTTGCTGTGGATGCCGCCCGGCCGGCGGGTGATCACGTCGTACAGGGCGGCGTCGCGCAGCGCGTCCTCCACCGCGTCGTCGGGGATCGACGGGTCCCACAGCGCCACGTTGTCGCGGACCGTGCCCTCGAAGAGGAACACGTCCTGGTCGACGAAGGAGACCGAGGAGGCCAGCGCTCCGCGCGGGATGTCCTCGATGCGCTGCCCGTCGATGCGGATCACGCCCTCCCACGGCGCGTACAGCCCGGAGATCATCCGGGACACCGTGGACTTGCCGCTGCCCGAGCCGCCGACCAGCGCCACCTGCTGCCCGGGACCGACCGTCAGGTCGAAGCCGGTCAGCAGGGGCTTGTCGAGCGGGCTGTAGCCGAACGTGATGTTCTCCAGCTCGACATGGCCTTGCAGGCGGCGCGTGGACTCGCTCGCGCCGGGCCGGCCGTAGAGCGGGTCGGCCTTGAAGTTCTCCACGTCCTTCAGCCGGGCCACGTCCGCCGCGAAGTCCTGGATACGGCCCGCGACGCCGTTCAGCCGGGTCAGCGGGGCCGTGAACCGGGTGACCAGGGCCTGGAAGGCGACCAGCAGACCGACCGAGATGTGTCCCTCGACCGCCCGCATGCCGCCGATCCACAGGATCAGCGCGCTGTTGAGGGTGGCGAGCGTCGGCGCGACCACGCCCAGCCAGGCGCTCGGCACGCCGAGCCGCTGCTGCTCCTCCAGGGTGGTGGCGTGCTGCCCGGCCCACTTGCGGAAGTAGCCGTCCTCGCCGCCGGTCGCCTTCATCGTCTCGATCAGCTGAAGGCCCGTGTAGGCGGTGTTGGTGAGCCGGGCCGTGTCCGCGCGCAGCTTCGCCGTGCGGGTCGCCCGCAGCCGGATGACGACCCGCATGGCGACGATGTTCAGCAGGGCCACGCCGATGCCGACGAAGGTGAGCTGCGGGTCGTAGGTGTAGAGCAGCACCGCGTACAGCACGACCACGATCGCGTCCACGCCCGCCGCCGCGAGGTCCCGGGACAGGGTCTCGGACACCGCGTCGTTGGACTGCAGGCGTTGCACCAGGTCGGCCGGGCTGCGCTGGGAGAAGAACGTGACCGGCAGCCGCAGCAGATGCCGCAGGAAGCGGGCGCTGGAGAGGGTGGAGGAGATGATGCGACCGCGCAGCAGGTTGGCCTGCTGGAGCCAGGTCAGCACGACCGTGAGCAGCACGCACGCCGCCATCGACGGGAAGAGCACGCCGAGCAGCGAGGTCTGGTTGCCGATCAGGAACTCGTCGATGTAGGTGCGGCTCAGCGCGGGCACCGCCGCACCGACCGCCACGAGCAGCAGACTCGCCAGCACCGCCGCGGGCATCGTGCCCGCCGTGCCGCGCAGCCGGGCCGGCATCGCGCCCAGGACACCGGGCTTGCGACCGCCCCGGGCGAAGTCCTCACCGGGCTCCATCACCAGGACGACACCGGTGAAGCTGCCGTCGAACTCCTCCACGGGGACGAACCGGCGGCCCTTGCCGGGGTCGTTGATGTAGACGCCGCGGCGGCCGAAGCGGCGGCCCATGCCGTCGTAGACGACGTAGTGGTTGAACTCCCAGAACAGGATGGCCGGCGAGGTCACCTCGGCCAGGGCGGCGAGGTCCATCTGCATGCCCTTGGCCGTCAGGCCGTAAGAACGCGCCGCCTTCAGGAGGTTGCTGGCACGCGAGCCGTCCCGGGAGACGCCGCAGGCGATACGCAGTTCCTCCAGCGGGACGTGCTTGCCGTGGTGGCCGAGCACCATCGCCAGGGAGGCGGCGCCGCACTCGACGGCCTCCATCTGGAGCACGGTGGGCGTGCGGACGGTCTTCGCCCGGGCCTTGGGCACCTTGCGCTTGGGTGGGGCGGCGCGCCGTCTGCTCCGGGGCTCCTGCGCGGTCGAGCTCATGGCAGCAGCCAGTCGACGGGTCGCTGGTCCGACAGCCGGATCGATCCGGAGGCCAGCGTCATGGAGGTCAGCTTGTACGGGGGCCCGTCCGCGGAGGACCACTCGTAGCCGCTCTTCGTGGCGGACGACTTGTCCAGCCGGACCGTCACGGCCACCGGCCTGCCCTTCTTCGTGAACTGCTCGCCCAGCTGGCTGTCCCCGAGGAACGCGGCGATCTGCTGTGGGGACTGGGCCGAGCGGTCCACCGACTTCACATGGCCGCGCAGCACGCCGTACTCCTGGGTCGGCACCGACTGCACGCTCAGGTCCACAGCCGCGTCGCCGGGGATCGAGGCGGCGTTCTCGGCGGGCACGTACACGGTCGCGTAGAGCGGATCACCGGCGTGGGCGACCTTCTCGACGGCTGCGACGTTCGCGCCGGTCTGGATGATCTGCCCGACGGTGGCCGCGAGCGCCGAGACACGGCCCGCGTCGAGCGTGCGGACGACCGCTTCTCCCCGGCTCGTACGGACCTTGAGTACGGGGGAGTCCGCGGGCACCTGCTCGCCCTGCTTGGCGAGCACCGCGGTGACCTGGCCCGCTACCGGGCTCTGGAGGAGGTAACTGCCCTGCCCGTGCGTGATGATGGCGGGTGCGCTGACGGTGGAGGCCACCGAGCCGGTCACCGCCCACACCGAGGCGGCCGCCATCGCGACCACCGTCACCGAGAGCACGAGCCAGCCCTGCGGGCGGGCGAAACGCACCGGGAGGTCGAGTTCCTCCGGAGACTGGAGCTTGGCGAGGGCCTGTTGGCGGAACTGCAAGGGGCTTCCCTCACCGGTGGAAGAGGAGCGTACGGAACCCGAAGAACCCGGAACCGCCGGCTGCGGCTCCGGGACTCAACGGCACTGGGGCTCGATCAGAGACCGGAGACCAGGTTGGTGACCGGGGTGGTGTTCAGGCCGGTGACACCCTCGACGGTGCCGACGGCCGTGTCGACCAGGCCGGAGACCGGAGCAATGCCGTTCACCGTGTCGGTGACGGTGTTCACGGCGTTCACGGACAGGCCGCCGGAGACGGCGTCGAGCTCGGCGTCGGCGATCTCGGCGGTCTCAACCTGGGGGGTGGAGTTCATGATGGAACTTCCCTTCATATGGATATCTCACAAGGGGGGAGCGGCCCCCTCTGGGGGACAGATGACGGCCGCGACCGCGAGCACCGGGCACCCGTCTCCGAATGCCCTGAGCGGCCCCCGCGGTGCGATGGATCAAAGCACGCTGCGGCTCCGCGCTTCCAATCAACCACCCTCCTCACCAGGGAACTTGCGCCCCAGCGGCACCGATCCGTGCAGGTCTGTGCACCGCTTGGCGGCGAGTTCTTCACATGCGGCACCGCATCGGCGCATCCAGGCCCTTGTCTCGCGGGGCCGCGAATCCGGCACTCCCGCCCCAAAGGCGTGACCGAGGCGACCAGGGTGTGGACAACCCAATTTTCGGTGACCGGGTTGAGCATTCGATGTGCAGATTCCCTGAAGCCGGGATTCGGCTCCGTGATGTCAACCGATCGTTCCCGGGTGGATACGGAGCGTTCCGTTCCGCCCTGCCGGGGCGGCGTCCGTTGCTGAAGGGCCGTCATCCGGCCATGGCGCCCCGCGGGCCGGCCGGGCCCGCCCTCCTGGACCGCCCCCTGTGAACAGGGCGGTCGGGGACCGCGCGGTCGGTGTGCGGCCGACGGGAGTTGGCTGATTCCGCGATGCGAAGGGATCACTTGCAAACGGAATTGAACGCCCCGTGTGGCCCGTGCGTACCAACAGCCATCCAGGCGCCCCCCAGAAGCTGCCGGACGGCGGCACCTACTCCGTTCCCCAGGAGGAGAGAAGTTTGAGTCACAAGCGAATTCCGAAGCGCAAGGCCGCGATAGCGGCGGGCAGCGTGGTGGCGCTCGGCGCGGCCGCGATCCTGCTCCCCAACGCCAACGCCTCCCAGGACGGTTCGTCCGACGACGCGGCGGCCGCGCCGAAGACCCTGAAGGCGGGCGACGCCTCGGATCTCGCCTCGCAGCTCTCCGGGCTCCTCGGTGAGGCGTTCGGCGGCTCCTACTACGACGGCGACAGCCAGCAGCTCGTCGTCAACGTCGTACCGGGCGACAACAACAACGTGATCGTGCAGGCGAAGGCGGCCGGCGCGAAGGTACGAGAGGTCGAGAACAGCTGGTCGGAGCTCCAGGACGGGGCGTCGACGCTGAAGTCCGAGGCGACCATCGCGGGCACCTCCTGGTCGATCGACCCGCGTACCAACAAGCTCCTGGTGACCGCGGACAGCACCGTGACCGGTGCCAAGTGGGACAGACTGGAATCCACCGTGCAGGAGCTCGGCTCCGGCATGGCCACCATCAAGAAGTCCTCCGGGATCTTCAAGCCGTTCGTCTCCGGCGGCGACGCCATCTTCGCGGGCGGCTCGCGCTGCTCCCTCGGCTTCAACGTCACCGCGGGCGACGGCTCGCCCGCCTTCCTGACCGCCGGTCACTGCACCCTCGGCGGCAACGAGTGGTCGGACACTCAGGGCGGCCAGCCGATCGCCACCGTCGACCAGTCCACGTTCCCGGGCGCCGGTGACTTCGCACTCGTGAAGTACGACGACCCGGCGACCGAGGCGCCCAGCGAGGTCAACGCCGGCGGCCAGACCGTCCAGATCACCGAGGCCGCGGAGGCGACCGTCGGCCAGGAGGTCTTCCGGATGGGCAGCACCACCGGGCTCGCCGACGGCCAGGTCCTCGGCCTGGACGCCACGGTCAACTACCCGGAGGGCACCGTCACCGGCCTCATCCAGACCAACGTCTGCGCCGAGCCCGGTGACAGTGGCGGCTCGCTGTTCACCCGGGACGGTCTCGCCATCGGCCTGACCTCCGGCGGCAGCGGTGACTGCACGGTCGGCGGCGAGACGTTCTTCCAGCCGGTGACCACCGCCCTGGAGGCGGTCGGCGCGACCCTCGGCGCGGGCGGCGGTGCCGGTGCCGGTGACGAGGCCGGCGCGGGCCAGGAAGCCGGTGCCGGCGAGGAAGCGGGCGCTGGCGAAGAGGCCGGTGCCGGTGAAGAGGCCGGTGCGGGTGCCGGTGAGGAAGCCGGAGCCGGTCAAGAGGCCGGTGCCGGTGCCGGAGGCGACGAAGCGGGTGCCGGAGCCGGTGCGGGTGCCGGTGCCGGTGCCGGTCAGGACGCGGGTCAGGGCGTCGAGGACAACTCCGGTCTGACCGAGTCCCGCTGACCCCTTCCAAGCCGTCGGCAGCCAATCCGGCGCGGCCGGCCCGGTTCCGCCCCCTTCCAGGCGGGACCGGGCCGGCCCGTCGGCGTTCCCGTCCGGGTGCCGCCGCCCGCCGGCCCTACCGGAGAGCCCTGATCAGCAACAGGGCGATGTCGTCGAGCCGTTCCTCCCCGTCCCGGTGATGAGGCGTCTGGAGGACCAGGTTGTCGGCGAGTTCGTCCAGCGGCAGGTCCCCGGCGTCCGCCAGCCGCCGGCCCAGATCCGCGAGGGCCTCCTCGAAGTCCGTGCCGGGGGACTCGACCAGCCCGTCGGTGTACAGGACGAGCAGCGATCCGGGGGGCAGGGCGACCTCCGTCGTCGGGTACACCGCCGAGGCGTCGATGCCCAGCAGCGGGCCGCCCGCCAGGTCGAGGACGCGCACCTTGCCGTCCGGCCGTCTCAGCAGTGGCGGGGGATGCCCCGCCCGGGACATCACGGCCCGCCCGTGCTCCGGGTCGAGCCGCAGGTAGAGGCAGCTGGCGAACAGGTCGGACCCCAGGTCGAGCAGCAGCCGGTTGGTGCTGCGCATGACCTCCTCGGGCGCCTGTCCCACGGTCGTGTACGCGCGCACCGCGGTGCGGACCTGCCCCATCAGCCCGGCCGCCGTCACGTTGTGGCCCTGGACGTCCCCGATCACCGCCGCCGCCGTCCCCTGGGTGCCGACCAGGTCGTAGAAGTCGCCGCCGATGTCCATGCCCTGAGTGGCCGGGACATAGCGGCCGACCGCCTCGATGCCGGGCAGCGACGGCAGGGAGTGCGGCAGCAGCGCCTCTTGCAGGCCGTGCGCGAGCCGGTGCTTGGCGTCGTAGAGCAGGGCCCGCTCCAGCGCCTGGGCGATCAGCCCGGCCATGCTGGTCATCACCGCCCGCTCCTCCGTCGGGAAGGGGTGCGGCTCGGCATAGCAGAGCACGCACGTCCCCACCGGACGGCCCTGGGCGATCAGCGGCAGAAAAGCCCATGCCGCGAACCCGTCGGGGGTCGCGAGCCGCGCCGGGTACAGGCGCTCCAGCTGCTCCTGTGACTCGAAGAAGGCGGGGACGCCCGTCCGCAGCACCTGGGTGCCGGGTGTCGGCTCGGTCAGGGGCATCCCGTCGAACCGTTCCACCACGTGCGGGTCCCGGTATCCGCGGTGCCCGAGGACCCGCAGCCGGTTCGCCCGCGAGCCCAGCACGACCAGGGCCTGGCTGCCCACCGCCGGGGCGATCTCGTCGGCGACCAGCTGCACCACGTCCTGCACCCCCACCGCCTCGGTGAGGGCACCGGCCAGGTCCAGCACCTGGGAGATGGTGACGAGCCGGGACGGCGCCCCGTCGGGTGGCGGTGCGGTCCGGTTCATCCGGGACACGGCCCTGGACCGGGTGATGCGAACGCTCAGGCCCGTCGTGCTCGGGTACAGCCGGAACGACAGCCACTCGCCGGGCGGGCGCAGCGCCACGAACGACGTGACGTGCTGGCTCAGCAGCGCGGCCCGGTAGCGGTCCTCGTACACCGGGTCGTTGAGCCACGGCACGGACGCCCACAGCTGGGTGCCGAGGAGCCGGCTGACCGGGACGTTCAGCAGCTCGGCCGCCGCCGCGTTCACGAAGCCGACCCGTCCGTGCAGGTCCAGCGAGACCAGCCCGTACGGCAGCCGGCTCACCATCCGCGCCGCCTCGACCGTGCCGAGCGTGCCGGCCATGCCGCCCACCAGGGGCGAGGCGAGCAGATCGGTCTCTGGGTGCGGCGGGATGCTGTGCTCGGCGGCCCGCTCCAGCCGGACCGCCAGCCGGCCGCAGGCCGCGGTCAGATGATCGCGCTCGTGGTCGGACATCTCCGCCGGATGCGCGCCCGGCCAGGTCACGAAGACCGCGCCGTAGACGGTCGACTCGGTGGCGATCGGCACCGCGGCCAGGGCGAACGGGTAGGGCAGCACCACGGCGATCCGCGGATAGTGGCGGGCCATCTGCTCCTCGCCGCCGACCCACACCAGCCGCCGCTCGCGCGCCGCGTCGGAGACCGGGATCGGCGAGCTCAGGCCCACCCGCTCCCAGGGCGCCGCGAACGCCCGGGGCAGACCGGCCATCACCGCCATCTCCAGCACCGGCTGATCCGGTGCCATCAGGTACACCGCGCCGGAGTGGGCGTGCACCTCGTCCATCATCGAGGCCAGTGCCAGGGAGAGCAGGGGACGGCCGACCGGCGTCCTGCCTGCTGCCGGCGCCTGCGCGGACGACTGTCCGTCGGACACGCCGACCACCTCCTCGCACGGCCGCGCCACCGGGTCCAGGAACAAATCTCCCCCCTGACGGCCCGTCCCGCACGACGAGCGGTTCCGGAACGGCTCTGGTTACCGTCGGTCACATGCGCTCTGGCCCGGACGGGGGCGCCCCCCGTACCCCGGCCGCCCCGACCCATGCCCCCGTAGTCGAAGCGTGGCCGGGCGTATGGGCGCTGGGCGTGCGCCCCCGCGCACCCTGATGGCCGGATCTTCGCGCCCACGCAGCGTCACGGTCGCGAACAATGGGGCACGCGCTCAATACGACGAGGGGGCGTACGGCGAGCGGAGGGGGAGGCAGTGATCCGGGTACTTCTGGTGCACGACGAGTGTCTGGTGAGATCGGTGCTGGCGGAGTGGCTGCGGCTGGAGTCCGACCTGGCGGTGCAGGACACGTCGTGGCGCGGCGCGCCGGGCCTGGTGCGGTCGGTCCGGCCGGACGTGTGCGCGGCGGACCTGGAGTGCGCGGACTCCTACGGCATCCCCCCGCTGGGCGAACTGTCCCGGCCGGGGCCGGAGCGCGTGCGCCCGCGATTACTCGTGCTCGCCACCGCGAACCGGCCGGGCCTGCTGAAACGGGCGGTCGAGGCGGGGGCGCTCGGCTACGTCGACAAGGAGGGATCCCCGCAGAACCTGCTGCGCGGGATCCGTCGCGTCGCCGAGGGGGAACGTTTCGTCAACGACTCGCTGGGCTTCGGGTTCCTCAAGGCGGCCGAGATGCCGCTGACCCGCAGAGAACTGAGCGTGTTATCCCTCGCGGCCGAGGGAGCCTCCATCGCCGAGATCGCCGGGAGCCTGCACCTCTCCCACGGGACGGTGCGCAACTACATGGCGGCCATCACCCGCAAGACCGGGGCCCGCAACCGCATCGACGCGATACGCATCTCGCAGGGCCAGGGCTGGCTCTGACCCCCGCCGGGCCGGCGCGGGAGCCCAGCTCCCGACGAGGTCCCGGTACAGCGCGGAGGACCGCATCAGCTGCTCATGGCTGCCGTACGCCGCGCTCCGGCCGTCCATCACCAGAACACGGCCGGCGCGGCGGGCCGAGCTGATGCGGTGGGCCACGACCACCAGGGTCCCGCCCGGCCGCGCGGCGAACGCCCGCTCCGCACGCTCCTCCGTCTCTGGGTCCAGATGGCAGGTCGCCTCGTCCAGCAGGGCGAGCGGGGCGTACGACAGATAGGCCCGGGTCAGCGCGACCAGCTGCCGTTCGCCGGCCGACAGCGCCGCCGGATCGACCCGGGCGCCGAGCCCTCCGAGCCGGTCCGCCAGCGGGGTGAGGCCGACCGCTTCGGCCGCGGCCAGCAGCTCCTCCTCGGGCACCGGGTCCGGACGCAGGTACGCGAGGTTCTCGGCCAGGGTGCCGCCGAACACGTACGCCTCCTGCGGGATGAGCACCCGCTGGGCGGCGGCCTCCGGCCCGGGCACGGAGTGACCGCCGACCTGGAGGGTGCCGTGTGAGGGCATGAGCAGCCCCGCCACGAGTGCGGTGAGCGTGGACTTGCCGGTGCCACTGGGGCCCACGACGGCCAGGTGCGCACCGGGTGGCAGAACGAGGTCGAGATCCCGGACGACGGGAGTACTGGCGGGACCGTACGCGAAGGTGACGGAGGCGAGGGAGAGGGCGGGGGGCGGCTCTTCGGCGGGTTGCCTCCGCGCGGGGCGGGGGAGCGGTGCGCTGCGGCCGTCCTCCGTGGGGGAGGCGCTGCCGTCCGGGCGGGCAGTGCCGGTGTCCTCGGCACCGGCCGGGAGGGGGCCTGCGGTCGGGTGGGGCGGGTCGGCGTGGTGCGCGGCGGTGCCCGCAGGGGTGGTCCGGGCGGCTGGGCGAGGCGTTTCGGCGCCGGTGGGGCGGAGGCTCGCGGCGGGGTGGGGCGGGTCGGCGTCGTCGTCGGCGGTGTCCGTCCGGGTCAGTCTGCGCAGCACCACCGTCAGGCGGGAGCCACTCGTGCCCAGGCCGTGGATCAGGTTGCGCAGGGCCGGGAGCAGGGACTGGGTGACGTAGGCGAGGGCGCCGACCAGGGCGCCGGTGGTGACGCCGTGGGCCAGGAGCCAGGGGGCGGCGGCGAGCAGCAGCACGATCGGCAGCTGGCCGCCGACCGTCAGGGACGCCACGCGCAGCACGCCCCAGTGGGCCAGGGCGCGCGCCGCCCGCAGTTCCGCCTCGACCCGTTCCCCGGTTCCGGCGGCGATGTGCGCCTCCGCGCCGGTGGCCGTGATGTCCCGCAGGCCCGGGCATACGGTGCCGAGGTCACCGGCGAGGGCCTCGTCGGCGAGAAGGAACGTCTCCTGCCGCCGGGCGAGGGGCCGCAGCGTCGCGGCGAACAGCGCCAGGCCGGCGGCCAGTGGCGGCCCCACGACCAGCAGGAGCGGCGGGGCGAGCGCGAACAGGCCCGCCAGGGCACCGACGGCGGTGAACACGAAGGAGCGGGAGACCATGACCAGTCCGGCGAAGGTGTCCCGGGCGATCTCCACCTGCTGAGTGAGCCCGGACAGGGAACCCGTGTCCCCGGTCCGCACGCCGCGCGAGACCACCCGTTCCACGAGCCGGTCCCGGAACGGTTCGACCAGAGCCGCGACGGCGGCGTAGACCCGGGCGGTCCCGTACGCGCCGAGCAGGACACCGATCCCGGTGACCGCCAGCCAGGCCAGTCCGACCTCCGCCCGCCCGCGCAGGAACCCCTCGTCCAGGGCTCGGGCGGGCCCGTACCCGATGAGGAAGGTCTGCCCGGTCTCCAGCACGGACCAGGCGGTGAGCCGCAGCAGGACCCGCCGGCGGGCCAGCAGGAAGCGCAGTCCCCGGGTGGGGAGGCCGCTGGAGGCGGAGGTGTCCTTGCGCGCCGGGACAACGGCGGTCGTACGCATCCGGCCGCTCATGCGGTGACGCCCCTCTGCCCGCCTGCCCCGCCCCGGGCGTCCGGGGCCCGCCGCGAGCCGCCGTCGCCCGCATCCGCGTCGGCGGGGCCCGCCCCGTCCCCGAACACCGCCCGGTACTCCGCGAGTTGCCACAACTCCTCGTGCCGTCCCACCGCCCGCACCCGCCCGCCGTCCAGCCACGCCACGGCGTCGGCGCACGCGGCCGTCGCGCCCCGGTGGGCGACCAGCAGCCGGGTGGTGCCCGGGCCGTCGCCGAACAGGGCGTCGGTGATACGGCGTTCCGTCACCGTGTCGAGGCTGGAGAGGGCGTCGTCGAGGATGAGCAGGCGCCCGCCGTGCGCGAACGCCCGGGCGAGGCCGAGTCGTTGGGACTCGCCGCCGGAGCGCGGGGCGTCGGCGACGGCCGTGCCGTATCCGCCGGGGAGGCGGCGGACGAAGTCGTCCGCGAGGGCCGTGCGGGCCGCCTCGCGGAGCAGGCCCGGGGAGGGGGACGTCAGACCGAGGCCGATCGCCTGCTCGACCGTGCCGCCGAGGAGGGCGGGGCGGGCGAAGGCGTAGCCGACCGCCCCGCGCAGGTCGTCGTGCGTCAGCTCGCGCAGGGGCACACCGTCGAGGAGCACCTCGCCCGCGTCCGGGTCGGTCAGCCGGCCGGCGAGCGCGGCCAGCAGCGACTTGCCCGCTCCGGACCGGCCGACCACGGCCAGGGTCGTGCCGCCCGGCACGTCGAGGTCCACGCCGTCGAGCACCGTGCGTCCGCCGCGCCGGGCCGTCACCCCGCGCAGCTCGAGGCGCCCGGGGCCGTCGGGCAGCCGGCGGGTGCCGAAGGCGGTGGCGGGCTCGGTCTCGACCTCGCCGAGGCGCCGGGCCGCGGCCCGGGCCCGGGCCAGGCCCGCGAGCCGGCCGACCATCACCCCGACGCCCGTGGCGAGCACCGCGTACCGGGAGGCCGCGAGCACCTCGCCCACCGAGAGCCGGTCCCGGGTGAGCAGCACTCCGGCCACGGCGACGACAGCGAGTTGCAGCAGCGGGGCCACGGCGACCGCCCGGGCCGCGGCCCGGCCCTGCACCCGCCACATGCGGTGTCCGGCCCGGGACAGATCGGGCAGCGGCCGCAGCACACGGGCCGTCTCCCGGCCCTCCGTGCCGGCCGCCCGGACGGTGCGGGCTCCTTCGACGGCCTCCGCCAGCGCGGCGGCGATGCGGCCCTGGGCCCGCTGATAGCGCGAGGCGCTCTCGGAGGTGTCCCGGGAGACGGCGCGCAGGAGAAGTACGAGCACGGGGGCGCCGGCGAGGAACACGGCCGCGAGCCACCAGTCGATGAGCCCCAGCGCGACCACCCCGCCGACGGGACCGGCGAGCGCGGCGAGCAGTGCCGCACGGGCCGCCGGAGTGGTGCCCGCCTCGGCGGCGTTGCCCACCAGCCGCGCGACGAGGTCACCGGAGCCGAAACGGTCGGCGGCCCGCGGGCCGGCACCCAGGACGTGCCCGGTCAGCCGGCGGCGCAGCCATGCGGTGCTTCGGGCGTCGACGGTGCCGGTCAGGACGGTCTGGACCGCGTCGAGCAGACCGAGCAGCAGCACGAGGCCGGCGCAGCCGAGCACCCAGCGGGTCGCCGGGGCCTGCGCCAGCAGGAGATCGAGGGCCCGGCCCAGTACGGCCGGCAGCAGCAGTCCGGCACCCGTCGCGGCGATGCTCACCAGGCACAGCGCCACGCAGCGGGACCCGCTGTACCGGGTGGCCGTGCGCAGCAGCGTGCGCGCGTGCCCGGCCGCCGGGTCGTCGTCGGCACGCGAGGTCATACGGGCCTTTCCTGGGGTGGGAAGGACCCCGGGCGGCCCCTCCCCGAAGGGAGGGAGCCGCCCGGAGCGAGCAGACCGTAGATCAGAGACAGAGCAGAACGCTCGCGGCGCTGATGCAGGAGAGCAGGCTCACCGTGCTGTTGCCGCCGCCGTCCGTGCGCTCTTCGGTCTCGATGGTCTGCAGGTCGAGAAGTGCCATGGTGTGTCCTTCCGTTGGGTGTCCGTCCGTGGTCATCCGTGGGGACGGGGTGGTGTCACGACTCCGCCGGATCGCGGAACCGCGTCATGTGGGCCGCCGGTGGGGCGGCGGGAGGAACGGCAGGTGGGCGTCGGCCGCCGGGTCGAGGGCCGCGCCGAGTGCCAGCAGGCACCCTGCCGTTCCGGTGGCGAGGTCCATGGAGAGCCGCATCATCTGGTGTCCGGGGAAGGCCAGTTGGCCCTGGTACGTCATCGCGAACCAGCCGAGCCCGGCGATCTGCCCGGCCAGCCGGTCCTCGGTCGCTCCCGGCGTGGTCGTGCGGCTGAGGTGCAGGATCATTCCGGCGCGGCCCTGGAAGAGCCCGGGCTGCGCGTAGAAGCGTGAGGTGGCCGCGGTGAGGACGCCGGAACGGGCCGGCTCGAACTCCCCGGCGAGACCGGGGGAGTGGACCACGAGGTCGTCGAGGACCATGCCGAGGCCCGCGCTGCCGTCGCCGAGGTAGGGCAGGGTCCGCCAGCCCTCGTCGACCTCCAGCGAGCCGTTCTCACGGGTCACGCAGGACTCCAGGTCCCGGCGCAGGGCCACGGCCGCCGCCTCCAGCCAGGCCTCCTCGCCGGACCACTCGTACTGCCGGAGCATGAGCAGTGCGGGGCCGCTCGCGCCGCGCAGCAGCCCGGCGCGCCGCCGGGGCGTGGCCGGAACCGGCTCCGTGAGGCGTTGTACGAGGATCCGCGCGGCCTCGTGGGCCCGCTCGCCCAGTTCCGCCTCGCCGGTCGTACGGGCCAGATGCCCGAGGACGAGGCCGAGCCCGGCCAGCCCGCCGTGCAGGTCGGAGGAGAGGTTCTGCCAGCGCTCGGCGAGGATGCCCTCGACCAGGTCCAGCGCCCGCTGCCGGTGCCCGAGCCGGTCGAGGACCAGGGCGACCCCCGCGAGCCCGTCGTACAGGCCGAGCGGCGTACCGACGGGGGCCGGCGCCGTGCGATCCAGCAGCCAGCGCTCGCCCTCCTCGTACCGCTCGGCACCGGCCGCGTCCAGCGCGAACAGCACCCCCGCGGCGCCGTGGGCGAGGCCGAGACCGCCGCCGTCGGAGAACTGCGCGACGTCGCCCGGGAAGAGCCGGTCGTCGCGCTCCGGGGTGGCCGAGGCGAGGATGGCCTTGACCATCGAGTCGCGGCTGTACGGCCAGTCGCCCGGGTCCACCGGCGAGGAGGGAGTGGCCGGAGTACGGCCGGACGTCTCCCGGGTGATCTCCGTGACCGCCTCGTCGAGGAACTGACGCGGCACGTCCGGGAACTGCTCCGCGATCACCTCGGCCAGATGTGCCGCCTTGCCGCGGTCGACCACGAACAACGTGGTCACGGGCAGGAAGAGGGCCAGCCGCAGACAGGCCAGCGCGTAGCGGTCGATGTCGGCGCCCCGGCGGTCCGGCGGCGCGAAGAACCCGGGGTGGGCGACGACCTGGCGGCCGTTCTCCCCGGCCGGTGCCGCGGCCTCGAAGTCGAGGAGGAACACCGTCTCCTCGTCCGGGGCGACCATGATGTTGAAGACGTGCAGGTCGTTGAAGACGATGCCCCGGGCGTGCACCGCCGCCACGGCGTCCTCCACCCTGCGGTGGATGCGCAGGGCCCATGCCGTGTATGCGGCGACGGCCTCCGCGCCGGGGTCCTGGGTGAGCAGTGGATGCCGTTCGGCGAAGAAGGAGTTGAGCGGACGGCCCTCCAGGAAGTCCATCACCAGGAAGCGGTGACCGCCGAGCTCGAACCAGTCGCGCACCTCCGGGACCACGCCGGTGCCCGCGACCTGCTCCAGAGCCTGCTTCTCCCGCTCGAGCCGGGCGACCGCGTCGGCCCCGTCCGAGGCCAGCCCCGCGTGCGGCCGGCCCTCCTTGAGGACGACCTTGCGCCCGTCACGGGTGTCGGTGCCGACGTACACACCGCCGCCGTTGGAGAAGTGCAGCGCCTTCTCGATGCGGTACGGCAGCTCACCCGTCGTCGTGTCGTTCCGCGTGTCGAGATGCGGCTGCAGGAACGCGGGGAGTGTCACCCACTCGGGCACCTGGAAGGACGGCGACCGCCGGTCCGGCACCAGCCGCCCCTCGCCGTCCCGCACCGCGGGCACCAGCGAGCCCCGCTCGTCCACGACGAACGCGCGGGCGAAGGCGCCGTAGCGGACGTACAGCGGGCCCTCGCCCCACCGCAGGTCGGTGAGGATGTACGGCCCCTCGAAACCCTCCAGCAGCGCGCCCAGCTCGCGCAGCACCTGGTGCAGCTGTTCCTCGTCGGACGGGTAGACGGTGACGAACTTGCCGCTGCCGTCGCGCGGTGCGTACTTGGTGTTGCGCAGGTGGAGCAGGTGCGGACCCGGCACGAACTTGAAGGGGACCCGCCGCTCGACGCAGTAGTCCCACACGATCCGCGCGATCTCCTCCGCGTTCGCCCGGGTCGCCGAGGCGTGGATCTTCCACCCCTGGGCCGGGCCCTGCAGCGGTTCGCCGTCCGGGCCGAGCGGTGTCATGGTCTGCCAGTCGCCGATCCGGGCCGACTCCCAGCCCTCCGGCAGCGGCCGGCGGGCCGTCTCGTAGAGGTGGGCGGCTGTCCCCTGCCCGCCCCGCGCCAGCCGGTCCGGCGTCTCGTAGAAATGCCGGTCGGCCAGCGCGTACACCTCGTACCGCTTGTCCATGCGTCCCCCTCCGTGACGAGCACCGAGCTTTCCAGCCACGTGCGGGGCACGCACAGTCACGCCTGTCACGAGAACACCGTGCGGAACGCATGCGTTAAGACATGTTCGGTTCCTTTCGAGCGCCCTCGGCGGCGTTGGCTCACGGAACGCCCACAGGGGCTGCGCAGGTGTCTCATTAGCGCTGTAATGGCCAACGTGGTCAGTCAGGGCGCCCCAGAGCGCGGAACGCGATCGATGCGTGCCGAAGGTGCCCTCAAGGCGATCGCGGCCGATCAGGAGTCGCCCGAACGGCTGCGCCGCGTCCTCGAACAAGCACTCGTCTTCGCCGGTGCGGCGTTCGCCGCCGTCTACGCGCCCGGACAGGACGGCGAGCTGCTGTGCCTGATGGAGTCCGCCGGGGCCCCGAGGACGCTGTACGGGCTGCGCGACAGCTACCCGCGCACCGGGCGGTCCCCGGTCGCCGAGGCCCACCGCGGGGGACGGCCGGTGTCACTGGGCCCTGCGGAACTCGCCGAGGACGCCCAGGCGCGGCGCGTGCCGTCGGGTGACTTCCACCTGACGGCCCTTCCCGTGCGGGGGGACGGCGGCTGCCTGCTGGCCGTGAGCGAACGCCCCGAGGGGTTCGGCGCCGACGACCGCAGGTGCCTGGAACTCGTCTCCGATGCGGTCGCCTTCACCGCCCCGGCCGCGCCCGCCGAGGCCGGGGACCTGCCGCCGAGCGCCTTCAGCCTCGCCATGGACACCGGCCGGGTCCGGGTCGGCGACGACCTGCTGGACCTGTTCGGCCTGGACCCCGTGGAGTTCGACGGCCGGGTCGAGACACTGCTCGGCCTGACCGTCCCCGAGGACCTGCCGTCACTGATGTCCGTGGTGGAGGCCGACCACATGTCCATCGGCGACCGCGAGCTGGAGTTCCGGGTGCTCCAGCCCGCCGGGCCGCCGAAGTGGCTCCGGCTGCGCGGGCGTCTCCTGCCCGGCGGCGAGGGCCGCCCGGCGCGCCTCGTGGGCACGGTCGTCGACGTCTCCACGCTGCGCTCCGACGTCACCGACGTGGCCCGCGTCCAGCGCCTGGCCGCCGCGCTGGCCACCGCCGTCACCGTCCGCGACGTCGGCAAGGCCGTGGTCGCCGCGCTGCGCCGGCCCCTGCGGGCCGACCGGATCGCACTCGCCGAGCTGGAGAGCGAACGGCTCGTCGTCACCGTCCTCGACCCGCCCGAACCCGAGGCCTGGCCCGATCTGTGGCGGTCGGAGTGGCGCACCGAGTGGCCCGACGCACCCGTGCGCGCCATGCCCACCCTCGCCGCCGCGCTGCGCGAGGGCCGGGCCCGCATCTGGCCCGCCGGCAGCCCCCTGGAACGCGCCCTGGCCGAGGTCGGCCCCGGCGGCCTCGCCGTCCTGCCGCTGCCCGCCGGGAACCGCATGGCCGGTGCCTGCCTGATCGGCTGGGACACCCCGCACGACTTCGGCACCGACGAACGCGCCCTGCTCACCGCCTGCGCCGGCCTTGCCGGACAGGCCCTGGTGCGGGCCCGCGCCTTCGACGCCGAACACGAACTCGTCGGCATGCTCCAGCGCCAGCTGCTGCCGCGCAGCCTGCCCCGGCTGCCGGGCGCGGTGGCCGTCGCCCGCTACCTGCCCAGCACGGCGGGGCTCGAACTCGGCGGCGACTGGTACGACGTCATCCCGCTGCCCGACAACCACGTCGCCCTCGTCATCGGCGACGTCCAGGGCCACAGCGCCGGCGCCGCCACCCTCATGGGCCAGATGCGCACCGCCCTGCGCGCCTACGCCGTCGAGGGGCACCCGCCGGACGTGGTCGTCGCGCACGCCAACCGGCTCCTCATGGACATGGAGAGCGACCTCTTCGCGACCTGCTGCTATGTCGACGTCGACCTGGAGGAGGGCGCCGCCTGGTGCGTGCGCGCGGGGCACCTGCCGCCGGTGCTGCGCTACCCGGACGGCCGGACCGAGATCGCGGAGGCCGAGGGCGGCCCGCCCCTCGGGGTGGTCACCCGGGCCGACTTCCCCATGAGCCCGCTCAGGCTCCCGCCGGGCACCGTGATCGCCCTGACCACGGACGGGCTCGTCGAGACGCCCGGCTCCGACATCGACGCAGGCATGGACCACCTCGCCGAGGAGCTCGCCGACGCCGCCTCCACCGACCTCGGGCTCGTCGCCGACGCCCTCCTGGGCAACGCACCGCGCAGCGACGACGTCGCCCTGCTCCTCATGCGCTACGACGGCATGGACCTGCGCCCGCTCCGGGAGAGCTGGACGGTCTGGCGGGTGCCGCAGGCCGTCGGGCACGCCCGCCGCTTCGCCCGGCGCACCCTGCGCTCCTGGGGCGTCACGGCCGACTACGACGCCGTCCTCCTCGTCGTCTCCGAACTCGTCACCAACGCCCTGGTCCACACCGACGGCAAGGTCCGCATGGACCTGACCCTCGTGAACGACCGGCTGCGCGTCGCCATCGCCGACGCCTCCCCCCGCTCCCCGGTCAGGCCGACCAGCATCAGCTGGGAGGCCACCGGCGGCCGGGGCATCCTCCTCGTCGAGGCCCTCGCCGCGAACTGGGGCACCCTGCCGGTCAGCGGCGGCAAGCAGGTGTGGGCGGAACTGCCGCTGGGGCGCTGAGCGACGGGACCGGCTCGCCGGCCCGCCTTCGGCGCACTCGCCCGTCCGGAGCCGTCACACACCCGCATCCCGCCCCACCGGGGCCTCTGGGCGCGGGCCCGCCCGGCAGCACCCCTGCTCAGCCCAGCCGCTTCAGCAGCTCCTCCGCGAGCGGCGCCGACGACGCGGGGTTCTGGCCGGTGACCAGGTTGCGGTCGGTGACCACGTGCGGGGCCCACGGCTCGGCGGCCCGCACGGTCACACCGGCCTCGGTGAGGCGGTCCTCGAGCAGCCACCTGGCGCGCTCGGCGAGTCCGCCCTGGATCTCCTCGGCGTTGGTGAACGCCGCGACCTCGTAGCCGGCGAAGACGTTCCCGCCGTCGGCCCCGACTGCGGCCAGCAGCGCGGCCGGCCCGTGGCAGACGACACCGAGCGGCCTGCCCGACTCCAGGGCCCGGGCGAGCAGCCTGCCGGAGTCGGCGTTCACGGCCAGGTCCTCCATCGGGCCGTGGCCGCCGGGGTAGAAGACGGCCGCGTAGTCGTCCAGCCGGACGTCCTCCAGGCGGACGGGACGCCGCAGCTCGGTGAAGGACTCCAGCGCCTTCGCGATCCGGTCGGCGTTCTCCTGCCCCCCGTTCACCTCGGGAGCCAGGGAGGCCCGGTCGACGGTGGGCTCGACTCCGCCGGGCGTGGCCACGACGACCTCGTGCCCGGCGGCCCGGAACGCCTCGTACGGGGCGACGGCCTCCTCGGCCCAGAAGCCGGTGGGGTGCTCGGTGCCGTCGGCCAGGGTCCAGGTGTCGGCGCCGGTGACGACGAAGAGGATCTTCGACATGGTGGGTGCATCTCCGTGAGACGGGCCGCGGTCGGACAGTGCGGCGATGACTCGTACGAGGACGACCGTAGGCGCCCGGACCGCAGGCTTTCCAATGGCAGAACCAATGGCAGCCATAGGTTTCCCAATGGCGCGGCCCGGTAGGGTCGGATCTCGTGAGGCCCCTCGACCCCCTCGGCGCGACGGCCCCGCCCGCGCAGCCCGACCTCAACCTGCTGCGCACCTTCCTGGCCGTCTACCGGTCCGGATCCTTCACGGCCGCCGCGCAGCTGCTGGGCCTGTCCCAGCCGACCGTCACCACGCAGATCCGCTCGCTGGAGCGGCAGACCCGCCGGGAGCTGTTCGAACGGCTCCCGCGCGGAGTCGCCCCGACCGCCGTGGCCGACGAGCTCGCGGCCCGTGTCGCGGGCCCCCTCGACGCGCTCGCCGAGGTCACCGGCCACGGAGGCCGGGAGCCGTCACGCGCCGAGCCGGTCCACCTGGCCGGGCCCGCCGAGCTCCTGTCCACCCGGGCCCTGCCCGCCCTCGCCCCGCTCGTCACCGACGGCGTACGGCTGCGCGTCACGATGGGGCTGACCGAGCCCCTGCTCGACGAACTGCGCGCCGGCCGCCACGACCTGGTGATCGCCACCACCCGGCCCCGCGGCCGCACCCTGTCCGCGGTGCCGCTGGCCGACGAGGAGTTCGTCCTGGTCGCCGCCCCCGCCTGGGCCGATCGTGTCGCGCAGCGCCCGGCAGCCGATGCCCCCGCCGCGCTGCACGACGTCCCGCTGATCACGTACGCCGAGGACCTGCCGATCGTGCGCCGCTACTGGCGGCACGTCTTCGGCCGGCGCCTGAACTGCCGCGCCGCCGTCTCGGTGCCGGACCTGAGGGCCGTCCTGGCCCTGGTCACGGCCGGTGCCGGTTTCAGCGTGCTGCCGCGCTACCTGTGCGCCGGGGAACTGGCGTCCGGCGCTCTGGTCCTCCTCGACGCTCCCGAGGACGTGCCGATCAACACCGGTTTCCTCGTCCAGCGCCCGGGCACCTCGGACCATCCGCACGTCACCCTGGTCCGCGACCGTCTGCTGGAGGCCGGCCGTACCTGGTGACGCCGCGGCCCGGCCGGGTACCCGCTGCGGCGGACGGGAAATTGGCACGAGCCGAAGGAAGAGGAACGTCATGGCTCAGCATGTCCGCGACATCATGACCGGCGACCCGGTCACCGTCGAGCCGCAGACCTCCGTCGCCGAGGTGGCGCGCATCATGCGCGACGAGGACCTCGGAGCCGTCCTGGTGACGGACGACGGCAGTCTGCGCGGCCTGGTCACCGACCGCGACATCGTGGTCCGCTCGGTCAGCAGGGGCGGCGACCCGGAGCAGATCACCGTGGCCGGCGCGTGCAGCGACGAGCTGGTCACCGTCAGCCCCGACGAGGACCTGGCCCAGGCGGTGGAGCTGATGCGCGAGCACTCGGTGCGCCGCATCCCGGTCGTCGACCACGGGCACCCCGTGGGCATCGTCTCCCTGGGCGACATGGCCATCGAACGCGACCCGGAGTCCGCGCTCGGCGACATCAGCGCCGCGCGTCCCAACACCTGACGGACGTCTTCCGGGCACGTCTTCCGAACACCCGGACGGGGAGGGGGAGTCCGGCCGCGCGGCACGGACGCCCCGGTCCGGGTTTGTTCGGTTTTCCGCTGGGGACTCGAACGTGAGCGGAAGCAGAAGGAAGATGATGAGTCGTGGAGTCCATGGACACCAGTGAGAAGCCCGTCGCCCGTCAGCACGAGACCGGCTGGTCGAGGGCACGCCGCCTGCGCGGAAAGGCCGCGCTGCGGACCTGCCTCCCCGCCGTCGAGGACCGGGGTACCCCCGGGGTGGTGCACTCCGGGGCGGAGTGGAACATCGTCCGGGGTGAGGACTGATCCCCCTCCGCAGGACCGCGCGGTGACGATCCGGGCAACTCCGCGCGTCGACAACCCGAAGAAGTGATGCTCACGTCCGCCGGATCACGACTAAGGTGAACCGAATGAAGGCTCTCGTGCTGTCCGGCGGCGCAGGAACAAGACTGAGGCCGATCACGCACACCTCGGCCAAACAACTGGTGCCCGTGGCCAACAAGGCCGTTCTGTTCTACGGGTTGGAGTCGATCGCCGAGGCCGGCATCACGGATGTGGGCATGATCGTCGGGGAGACGGCCGAGGAGATCGAGGAAGCGGTGGGGGACGGGTCGGAGTTCGGCCTCAAGGTCACCTACATTCCCCAGGAGCGACCCCTCGGGCTGGCCCACGCGGTACTGATCGCCCGGGACTACCTCGGTGACGACGACTTCGTGATGTACCTCGGCGACAACTTCATCGTCGGCGGCATCACCGGCCTCGTCGACGAGTTCCGGGGCAACCGGCCCGACGCCCAGATCCTCCTCACGCGCGTGGCCGACCCCCGCGCCTTCGGCGTCGCCGAACTCGACCCGTCCGGCCGGGTGATCGGCCTGGAGGAGAAGCCCGACCAGCCCAAGAGCGATCTCGCGCTGGTCGGCGTCTACATGTTCACGCCCCTGATCCACGAGGCGGTCCGCGCCATCGGACCGTCCTGGCGCGGCGAACTCGAGATCACCCACGCCATCCAGCACCTGATCGACACCCGCGCCGACGTGCGCTCCACGGTCATCAAGGGCTACTGGAAGGACACCGGCAACGTCGGCGACATGCTCGAGGTGAACCGCACGGTCCTCGAAGCCATGGAGCGCCGCATCGACGGCGACGTGGACGACGCGTCGGAGACCATCGGGCGCGTCGTGCTCGAAGAGGGCGCGCGGATCGTCAACTCCCGTGTCGTCGGGCCCGTCGTCATCGGCTCGGGCACCGTCGTCAGCAACTCCTACGTCGGTCCCTTCACCTCCGTCGCGGAGAACTGCCGGATCACCGACAGCGAGCTGGAGTTCTCGATCGTGCTGCGGGACTCCTCGATCCAGGGCGTCGGCCGGATCGAGGCCTCGCTGATCGGCCGGCACGTCGAGGTGACCCCGGCCCCCAGCGTGCCCAGCGCCCACCGTCTCGTCCTCGGAGATCACAGCAAGGTGCAGATCACTTCATGAACCTCCTCGTCACCGGCGCCGCCGGGTTCATCGGCTCCCGCTACGTCCGCGCACTGCTCGCCTCGGACGCGCCCGACGCGCCGCGCATCACCGTGCTGGACAAGCTCACCTACGCCGGCACCCTCGACAACCTCGAACTGACCCATCCGCGGCTGGAGTTCGTGCAGGGCGACGTCTGTGACGCCGAGCTGGTCGACAAGCTGACGGCCGGTGCGGACCAGGTCGTGCACTTCGCGGCCGAGTCCCACGTGGACCGCTCGATCAGCGGCGCCGCCGACTTCGTCCGCACCAACGTCCTCGGCACCCAGACCCTGCTGGACGCCGCCCTGCGCCACGACGTGGGCCCCTTCGTGCACGTCTCCACCGACGAGGTCTACGGCTCCATCGAGTCCGGCTCGTGGCCGGAGGACCACCCGCTGCAGCCGAACTCGCCGTACTCGGCCTCCAAGGCCTCCTCCGACCTGCTCGCGCTGGCCTACCACCGCACCCACGGCCTGGACGTGCGCGTCACGCGCTGCTCCAACAACTACGGCCCGCACCAGTTCCCCGAGAAGGTCATCCCGCTGTTCGTCACCAACCTCCTCGACGGCCACAAGGTGCCGCTGTACGGCGAGGGCCGCAACGTCCGCGACTGGCTGCACGTCGACGACCACTGCCAGGGCGTCGACCTCGTCCGCACCCAGGGCCGGCCCGGCGAGGTCTACAACATCGGCGGCGGCACCGAGCTCACCAACAGGGAACTCACCGGCCTGCTCCTGGACGCCTGCGGAGCGGACTGGGACCGGGTCGAGCACGTCGAGGACCGCAAGGGCCACGACCTGCGCTACTCCGTGGACTGCTCCAAGGCCCGCGACGAACTCGGCTACCGACCCCGCCACGACTTCACCACCGGCCTCGCCGAGACCGTCGCCTGGTACCGCGACAACCGGGCCTGGTGGGAGCCCCTGAAGCGGCGCGTCGCCCAGGAGCGGGTATGAGGTGGCTGATCGCCGGGGCGGGCGGAATGCTCGGCCGTGACGTCGTCGGGGAACTCACGCGGCGGGGCGAGAGCGTCGTGGGTCTCGACCGCGCATCCCTCGACATCACGAGCCCCGAAGCCGTCGACGCCGCCGTGCGGGAACACCGCCCCGACCTCGTCGTGAACTGCGCCGCCTACACGGCTGTCGACGACGCCGAGACCGACGAGGCCCGCGCCCTGGAGATCAACGGCCACGGCCCGCGTCTGCTGGCCCGGGCCTGCGCCGCGTACGGTGCCCGCCTGATCCATGTCTCCACGGACTACGTCTTCTCCGGCGAGGCCCGCGCCACCCCCTACCCGGAGGATCATCCGACGGGCCCGCGCACCGCCTACGGCCGCACCAAGCTGGCCGGCGAGCGGGCCGTACGGGAAGAGCTCCCCGGGGCGAGCGCGATCGTGCGCACGGCGTGGCTCTACGGCGTCCACGGCCCGAATTTCGTCCGGACCATGATCGGACTGGAAGCCCGCCGGGACACCCTCGACGTCGTCGACGACCAGCGCGGGCAGCCCACCTGGAGCGCGGACGTCGCCGAGCGGATCGCCGACCTCGGCTCCCGGCTCGGCCCCGAGGCGCACGGCGTCTTCCACGCGACCAGCTCCGGCGAGGCCACCTGGCTCGACCTCGCCCGCGAGGTGTTCTCCCTCATCGGCGCGGACCCCGACCGGGTGCGCCCCACCAGCAGCGCGGCCTTCCCCCGGCCCGCGCCCCGCCCGGCGTACAGCGCCCTCGCACACCGACGGTGGCAGGAGATCGGCCTGCCGCCGCCGCGTGACTGGCGCTCCGCCCTGCACGAAGCACTGCCCCGCATCCGCAAGGAAGGTCTTCCTCGTGAAACGCCATGAGTTCCTCCGGGAACTGCACAAGGTCAGCGCCAATCGCAACTACCTGGAGATCGGCGTCAACGACGGGCGCAGCCTGACGCTGTCCCGCGTCCCCAGCATCGCGATCGACCCCGCCTTCAAGGTGGTCTCGGAGCTGAGGTGCGACGTCCACCTGGTGAAGGCCACCAGCGACGACTTCTTCGCGCGCGACAATCCGCTCCAGCACCTCAAGGGTGGCCGTCACCCGCTGCGCAACCTGCGCCGTGGCCGCAGCCCGATCGGCTACTGGCGCAAGACGACGCTGGATCTGTCGTTCATCGACGGCATGCACCTGTTCGAGTTCGCGCTGCGCGACTTCATGAACGTCGAGAAGTACTCGGACTGGTCCAGTGTGATCGTCCTCGACGACATGCTGCCGCGCAGCATCGACGAGGCGGCCCGGGACCGGCACACGAACGCCTGGACCGGTGACGTCTACAAGATCACCGAGGTGCTGGCGCGCTACCGCCCCGACCTGGTCACGGTGCAGGTGGACACCGCCCCCACCGGCCAGCTGGTCGTCTTCGGTGCCGACCCGAACAACCGGGTCCTGCACGACAAGTACGACGAGATCATGGCCGAGTACAAGATCCCGGACCCGCAGAAGGTCCCCGAGGCGATCCTGGAGCGGGCCGGCGCGGTCCGCCCCGAGGCCCTCCTGGAAGCGGGCTTCTGGCGTCCCCTCACCCAGGCCCGCAACCGCGGCCTGCCCCGCGCCGTCGGCTGGGAGCCCCTGCGCAAGGCCCTGCAGCAGGTCGGCGTGAGCCGCTGAAAGACGGCGCCGGCCACCGCCCGGGGGCGGCCGGCGCCAACGACCTTCCCGGCCTTCCGGGGCACAGGCCCAGACGCTTCATGCGTCTGGGCCTGCGGTGTGCCAGGGCGTTCGGCTGAGGCGTCGGCGGCCGGAGCCGTCAGCCGCCGTCCCCGGCCGGCCCGCGCCGCAGTTCCTCGTAGTACGCCAGGCAGGCCTCGTACGACGGCAGCAGCCCCCGGCGTTCCGCCTCTGCCAGGGTCGGGGCCTGTTCGTCCTTGGGGGACAGAAGCGGGGTGATGCCGTCGGGCCACTCGATGCCCAGGGCCGGGTCGAGAGGGTGGATGCCGTGCTCGCGGCCCGGGGCGTAGCCCTCCGAGCACAGGTAGACCACCGTCGCGTCGTCCGTGAGGGCCATGAAGGCGTGGCCGAGGCCCTCCGCGAGGAACACCGCGTGCCGCGTGTCGTCGTCGAGCCGGACGGCCTCCCACTTCCCGTACGTGGGAGAGCCCACGCGGATGTCGATCACCACGTCCAGGACGGCACCGCGTACACAGGTGACGTATTTGGCCTGGCCGGGCGGCACATCGGCGAAGTGCACGCCCCGCAGCACTCCCCGCCGTGAGACCGAGCAGTTGGCCTGGGCCAGGGACAGGCCGTGACCGGTCGCCTCGCGGAACTCCGCGCCGCGGTACCACTCGTGGAAGCTGCCCCGGTCGTCCGGGAAGATCTTGGGCTCCAGAACCCAGGCGCCCTCTACCCCCAGGGGTCGCATGCCGTCACCGTCCTCCGGTCTCGATACGGGAATTCACCTTCCGGCGCGCGGCGCCGAGCACGCGTCGGGCGCGCCGGGCCAGCCGCAGCGCGACCCCGGGCCCCGGCACCGGCGTCACCAGCACACTCCCGTCCCCGGCCCGCAGCGCGAACGGCAGGCCGGTGAAGCGGGCCCGGTCGGCGCCCGGGGTCAGGCACACGGCCACCCGCCAGACGTCGTCCGAGAGATCCCGGGGCAGTTCCGTCTCCACCACCGAGCCCGGCCGGTCCGCGCCGGGGGAGAGCGTGCCCGGCACCTCCAGGATCCGGCTGGAGGAGACGAACCTCAGCCGCACCTCGGTGCCGCCCGCGACATGCACCGGAAGCAGGACACGGAACCGCCCGCCGGAGACGGCGACGTCCCCCAGTTGCACACGGCCCAGTCCGAGCCGCTTGCCGCGCGCGCCGAGTTCCAGGGAGAGGTTGCCGTGCGGTTCGGTCCAGTACGGCAGGACCGGCCGGTCACCGACGACACCCACGGGGAGCGTGGGCCGGTCCTCGCGCGGCGCCGGACCCAGCCGGCACTCCTTGGTCCAGCCGCCCGACTTCACCCGGACGAGCGCGTCCCAGGCACCGTCACGCGGCAGTTCGGCCGGATCGACCGTGGCGGTGGTCCGCAGGACCAGCCGGACCTCCTCGCCGTCCCCGACGGGCGCGGTCTCGCGAGTGAACTCCACCGGCTGGAAGTACTGCGCGGCGCTGGAGCGCTCCCGCAGCAGCAGATCGGCCGTGGCCTGCCCGGACCGCGCGGCGGTCTCCGAGGCCACCCACCGCACCGCCTCGGTCACGTCCTTGGGTACGTCGGTCAGCGGCGCGGCCTCGGCGTCGGCCGGGAACAGCATGGGCTCGCCGCCGGACAGGTACTCGGCCGTGAAGGCGACGCGGAGCGAGCCGTCGCGCCACTCGATGTCCCCGAGGGTCGCCTTGGGGGCGACGCCCGCCTCCCACTGCGCGAAGGCCACCACGTCGTCGTACCGGTCGGCCGCCGTCAGCGCGGCGATGACCTGCTGCGTCGGCTGCAGGCCGGCCGCGACACCGGGCCCGAAGCGCTCGACGACGACCTCGTGGATCTCCCCGAACAGCTCCCTGCGGTAGTCGTCCGGCAGGTTCAGGAAGCGCCGGGCCCGCAGCCGCTCGACCATCTCCACACGCAGCCAGCGCCGGAACAGCCGGTCGCGCACCGGACCGGGCTCCGTGTACTCCTCGACGACGTCGAGGGCCTCGCGCAGGTTCCTGAAGTAGCCGGCGGGGTCGAAGCGTTCGAAACCGGCGTTGGAGCCGTCGTCCCGCCGGATGTGGTAGTAGCAGACGTAGTCGCTGAGCACGGAGACGTTCCGCGCGCGCAGATACGCCTCGGCGATGAAGACGTGGTCCTCCAGGCGCCGTCTGCCCTCGGGAAAGCGCAGGCCGATGCGGTCCAGGAAGGCCCGGCGGACCATCTTGTGCGGGGTGAGGCTGTCGATGAGCGGGGCGTTCTCGACGGTGGCGCGCGGGTGGTTGCGGCGGAACAGCTCCACCGGCACCCCGCGGTTCCTGCCGGCCATCTTGCCCACGACGACGTCGGCGTCGTGGGCCACGCCGTAGTCGTACATCCGCTCCAGGGCCTCGTCGCCCAGGTAGTCGTCGTTGTCGACGAACATCACGAACTCGCCCCGGGAGGCCTCGATGCCGACGTTGCGGGGCTTGCCCGACCAGCCGGAGTTCTCCTGGTGGATGACCTTCATCCGGGGGTCCTCGGCGGCGAGCGCGTCGAGCCGGGCCGGGGTCTCGTCGGTCGAGCCGTCGTCGACGAAGATCACCTCGAACTCGTCGGGCGGCAGCGACTGCCGCTGCAGCGAGGAGATGCAGTCCTCGATGTAGATCCCCGGGTTGTACACGGGGACGATGACGCTGACCTTGACCGGCATCGGGTTTCCGGGCCCCTTCGGGTCGCTTGCCGTAGACGTCCTGTTGTACTGCGTTGTACTGCGTGTTGCCCGATGCTAACCCGGTCGGCGACTCCGCCTCACCACTCGAGACCTCGATGTGATCATCTCCGCCGGCACTGCAACTGCGCTGCTCTGTCTGTCTGTTCGCGGTCAAGCCGGTTCGGGCCGGAGCCGCCCGCGGCCTCTAGGCTGGGGAGGTGCGCCTGCTCCTCATGTCAGACACCCACCTGCCCAAGCGGGCCAGGCGACTTCCCGCCCCCCTGCTCGCCGAGCTGCCGCATGCCGATGTCGTGTTCCACGCCGGAGACTGGGTCGACACGGACACCCTCGATCTGCTGGAGGCCCGCTGCCGCAGGCTCGTCGGTGTGTACGGCAACAACGACGGGACGGAGCTGCGGGCCCGGCTGCCTGAGGTGGCGTACGCGGAACTGGGCGGGGTGCGGTTCGGCGTGATCCACGAGACGGGCGCCAAGCAGGGCCGGGAGCAGCGGTGCGCCGCCCGCTTCCCCGGCCTGGACGTGCTGGTCTTCGGCCACAGCCACATCCCCTGGGACACCACGGCCCCCTCCGGCCTGCGCCTGCTGAACCCGGGTTCCCCGACGGACCGCCGCCGTCAGCCCCACTGTACGTACATGACCGCCACGGTCGCCGATGGGCTGCTCGCGGACGTGCAACTGCACCGGCTGCCGCCCCGCCCGCCGCGCTGAACCACCCGGCCGCGCTCGTGACATGATCGCCGCATGGCTCAGGACGAGGGGTACCTCCTGGACAACCGGCGGCCGGGGCCGGTACGCGCTTCGACGCGCTGGCAGCCCTCTTCGACGCCTCGACGTTGCGCCACTTCGAGACGGCCGGGGTCGCCGAGGGATGGCGGTGCTGGGAGGTCGGGGCCGGCGGGCCGACCGTGGCGGTGTGGCTGCGCGAGCGCCTCGGGCCGGCCGGGAGCGTGCTCGCCACCGACATCGACGTGTCCTCGACGGGGACGGCCGGCACCGAGGGCGTAGAGGTGCTCCGGCACGACGTCGGCCGCGACGACCCCCCCGCCCGGCCCCTTCGACCTGGTGCACGCCCGTCTCGTCCTGGTCCACGTCACCGAGCGCGACGCCGCGCTGCGCGCCATGGTCCGGGCGCTCAGGCCCGGCGGGCTGCTGCTGGTCGAGGACGCCGCCCTCGCGCTGCAGCCGCTGATCTGCCCCGACGGGCACGGCCCCGAGCCGGAGCGGGCCAACCGGCTCCGCACCGGCTTCCGTGAGCTGCTGCGTCGGCGCGGTGCCGATCTCTCCTACGGGCGCAGACTGCCGCGGCTGCTGCGCGAGGCGGGCCTCGTGGACGTCGAGGCCGACGCCTGCTTCCCGGTCACCTCGCCCGCCTGCGACGCCCTGGAGGCGGCCACCGTCCGGCAGGTGCGGGACAGGCTCGTCGCCGCGGGCCTCGCCACGGACGAGGAGATCGACGGACATCTCGCCGCCGTCGAGGCGGGACGACCGGACCTCGCCACCTCGCCGATGATCTCCGCGTGGGGCCGCAGACCGACAGGCGACGGTCCGCAGCGACTCATCCAGAGCCGGCCCTGAGACGCCGGAGTGCTCCACCCACCCGTCGACCACCGGCGCGTCCAGACCTTGCGGCCGGTCAGGTGACGGGCCGGCTGTTCCGGGCGCCCCTCACCCGTCGTTCCTTTCCCCCTCCGAGAAGCCGGCGCTGTCGAAACCGGGCTCCAGTTCCACACCGGTGGCATTCAGGAAGAAGGCCACCATGTGGTACTGCCCCACCAGCATGGCGATCTCGATCAGTTCGGGGTCGCCGAAGTGCTCGGCCAGACCCTCCCAGGTCGCGTCGGACATCGTGGCCTCGCCGTGCAGCTCGTCCGCCGCGCGGATCAGGTCCCTCTGGAGGTCCCCCCAGCCGGGTGCCTCCGGCCCTTCGCCGATGCGGTCGATGTCCGCGTCCGTGACGCCCGCGGCCCTGGCCAGGGGGAGGTGCCGCCCCCACTCGTACCGCGCGCCGGTGTTCCATGCGGTACGCAGGATCAGCAACTCGCGCAGATCTCCCGGCAGTCGGCCCCTGCCGAGCAGCTGGCCACCGAACGGCATGAACTGCTCGTAGAGATCGGGATGGCGCACGAGCGTGGTGAAGATGTTCGGGATCCCGCCTCCAGGGTCGTGGGGAGCGGCGGCCAGCAGTTCCCTGGTCCGCGGGTCCCACTCTTCTTCGGGGAGCGGTGTCAGACGTGGACGGTTCGGTGGGGCGGCTTCGTGGCGCTGTGACATGGCGGCCTCCAGTCTCCGAGGGACTCACCTTAGGAGACCGGCTGAACGCTCAGCGAGTGAACGGCCGGGAGCAGTCAGCCGGTTGGGTCCAGAACGACCTTGCGGACGCCGTCGGAGCGGCCTGCGAACAGTGCGTACGCCGCCGGTCCTTCGGAGAGGGCGAAGCGGTGGGAGACCACGGCCTCGGGCTGGAGCCGGCCGGCACGGGTGAGGGCGATCAGGGGAGGGAGTTCGTAGTGCACCGAGCACAGCCCGATGGCGAACTCCAGTTCCTTGACCTGTGCCAATCCCATGTGGAACGGGAAGGCTTTGCTCTGGCTGACCCCGATGACACTGACCCGGCCGGCCTGGCGGACGGCCTTGAGGGCGAGCGCGATGGTGGCGTCGGAACCCACGGCCTCCACCACGGCGTCCGGCCCGCGGCCGGCGGTCATGTCCCGGATGGCCGTCCGCGCGTCGTCACCCTCGACCGGCTCGACGCCCAGGCCGGCGGCGAAGGCGCGGCGCTCCGCCACCAGGTCCACGCCCAGCACCCGTGCCGCGCCCATCGCGAGGGCGGACTGAGCGGCCATGAGACCGACCGGGCCGAGGCCGATGACCAGGACGGTCTCACCGGGCTGGATGCGGGCACGGCGGCAGCCGTACCAAGCGGTGGGGGCGTTGTCCGTCAGGACGACGGCGGCCTCGTCGGAGATGTCCTCGGGCAGGTGCACCAGGTTGACATCGGCGCAGGGCACCACCAGGGCCTGGGCCTGGCTGCCCGGGAGCTTCGGGCTCACTCCGTAGCAGAGCTCCGTGCTCGACGTGGCGCGCTCGCATCGGGCGGTGAACCCGGCCGCACACTGCCGGCACTGCGAACAGCCGACAGAGGCGGGCACCAGGACCCGGTCGCCGGGCTTGAAGCGGGTGACCTGGCCGCCGGTGTCGACGACCACGCCGACGCACTCGTGTCCCGGTGTGTAGCCCAGTTCCGGGCTGAACGCGTTGCCGCCGTAGATGTGCAGGTCGCTGCCGCAGATGCCGGCCGCGGTCACCCGCACCACCGCATCGGCGGGGCTGGTGACGGCCGGGTCGGGGACGTCCCCGTAGCGGATGTCGTGACGGCCGTGGTAGGTCAGCGCCTTCATCGGATCTCTCCCTCCCCTCGGCCCGGTCAGTCCGCGATCTTCAGCACCAGCTTGCCGTGGTTGTCACCACGGAACAGCCGCATCAGGGTCTCGGGGAACGCCGCGACCGAGCCGGACACCACGTCCTCCAAGGACTTCAGCCGGCCTTCCGCCCGCCACGTGGCCATCTGTGCGATGCCCTCCGCGTACCGTTCGGCGTAGTCGAACACCACGATGCCCGTCATGGAGGCGCGGTTCACCAGCAGCGACAGGTAGTTGGCGGGGCCTTGCGGCTCGGTGCTGTTGTACTGGGAGATCGCGCCGCAGACCACGACGCGGGCGCCGCGCGCCAGGCGCAGCAGCACGGCGTCCAGAACGTCGCCGCCGACGTTGTCGAAGTACACGTCGACGCCGTCGGGGGCGTGCTCGCGCAGGGCCTTGCGGACGTCCTCGCTCTGGTAGTCGATCGCGGCGTCGAATCCGAACTCGTCCACCACCAGGCGGCACTTGGCCTCGCCGCCGGCGATGCCGATGACCCGGCATCCGAGAATCTTGGCGATCTGCCCGACGACGCTGCCGACGGCCCCGGCTGCTCCGGAGACCACGACGGTCTGCCCCGGCTCGGGACGCCCGACCTCGATCAGGCCGAAGTAGGCCGTCAGGCCCGACATGCCGAGCGTGCCGAGATAGGTCGGCAGGGGAGCAGCCGCAGGGTCGACCTTGGTCACGCCGCGCCCGTCCGAGACGCAGTACTCCTGCACGCCGAACGTGCCCGACACATGGTCGCCGACCGCGAACCCGGAGTGTCGGGAGGCGACCACCCGGCCCACCGCGCCGGCGCGCATCACCTCGCCGATCTCCACCGGGCGGATGTAGGACCTGCCCGCGTTCATCCAGCCGCGCATCGCCGGGTCGATCGACAGGCAGAGCACCTGTACCAGGAACTCCCCCTCGCCCGGCTGCCCCGCCGGTTCCTCGACGTGCTCCCAGTCGGTGGGGCGCGGCTCTCCCACGGGACGTGCGGCCAGGCGTATCTGGCGGTTGACCGTACTCATCAGCGGCGACTCTCCTCGGCTGCATACCGTCCAGTCGGTACGGTCGTGAGCGTACGGGTGCCCGCCGTCCGGGGCAAGAGCGGGTCCGCCACGACCTACGGCTCATGCGGGCGGCCGGCCCTGGACGGCGGGCTATTCCGGTCCAGGCACCGCCATCTCTCCGAGCAGCGACCAGTCGTCCTGCGGGACGTTCGCGTTCACGATGCGCGGTGTCTCGGCCAGATGCGGAGGCAGCGTCTGCTGCGCGGCCTTGAAGTGCGCGGACTGTACGTGTGCGGCCCCGGCCTCGTCGTCGCGGAAGGCCTCGACGAGAACGTACTCCGACGGCTCGTCCACGCTGCGCGACCAGTCGAACCACAGGCAGCCGGGCTCGGTGCGCGTCGCCCGGGTGAAATCACCGGCGATCTCGGGCCAGCGGTCGGCGTGCTCGGGGCGGACCCGGAACTTTGCGGTGATGAAGATCATGGGAATCCCTTCCGTGAGGTGCTGATGGCGACACGATCGTACGAACCCGGCTCGACGGCGACGTGACGGGAGCGGCGCCGCTGATCAGGAGGGTCGGGCCGGGTGCACCGCCCCCTCCGTCGCGGTGAGCGGCGCTCCGGTGCCGCCCCAGCGCAGCGCCACGATCTCGGCGGCGACGGACACCGCCACCTCCTCGGGCGTACGGGCCCCGAGGTCGAGGCCGACCGGTGAGCGCAGCCGGGACAGCTCGGACTCCGTGAGCCCGGCCTCGGCCAGCCGCTGCGCCCGGTCGGTGTGGGTGCGGCGGCTGCCCATCGCCCCGATGTAGGCGGCCGGGCGGCGCAGCGCCTCCGTCAGCAGCGGCACGTCGAACTTCGGGTCGTGCGTCAGGACGCAGATCACCGTGCCCTCGTCCGTGCGGGTCTCGCGCAGATAGAGGTGCGGCCACTCGGCGACCACCTCGACGCCCTCGGGGAAGCGGCGGGGCGTGGTGAAGACCGGGCGGGCGTCGCAGACGGTGACCCGGTAGCCGAGGAAGTCCCCGATCCGGGCCACGGCCGCGGCGTAGTCGATCGCGCCGAAGACCAGCATGCGCGGGGGCGGTGCGAAGGACTGCAGGAACACGCTCACGGAGTCCTCGCGGCGCTGCCCCTCGGGCCCGTAGTGCCGCAGACCGGTGGCGCCGAGAGCGAGTTCGCCGCGGGCGTCGGCGGTCACGGCCGCGTCCAGGCCGCTCGCGCCGAGCGTGCCGAGGGTCCGGTCCGGCCAGACCGAGAGGGCCGCCCCGCGCGGCGCCGGCCCGTCGGTCACGGTCGCCACCGTGACCGGCTCGCCCGCCGCGACCGAGTCCGCGACCGCGCCGAAGCCGGGGTCCCGCTCGGCCGTGACCGCGCGCACGAGCAGCGTGATCTCGCCGCCGCAGGTCAGACCGACCGCGAAGGCGTCCTCGTCGCTGTAGCCGAAGGTCTCCAGCCGGGCCTCGCCACCCGCGGCGACGTCCTGCGCCAGCTCGAACACCGCCCCCTCGACACAGCCCCCGGAGACACTGCCCACGACCTCCTCGTCGGGGCCCACCGCCATCGCCGCGCCCGGGTCGCGCGGCGCGCTGCGGCTCACCTCGACGACCGTGGCGAGGCCGAACGGGATCCCGGCCGCGTACCAGCGGCCGAGCACCGGGAGAACGTCACGCACGAGCCGCTCCTCTCCTTGCGCGCACCCCGCCGGGTACCCCGGCAGCGGTTAATTCCGTTGTGGATCTCCGCGCCGGTCTGCTGCACTGCACAGGACAGCGACGTCACCGAGTCCCGAGGAGTTCCGCATGCGCACTGCGTGCCTGTCCCCCCAGCCAGGAACGGACCTCTCTCCGAAGGACATGACGCTTCGTGCACATGCTCAACCTCGGAATTCTCGCCCATGTCGACGCGGGTAAGACCAGCCTGACCGAGCGGCTGCTCCATTCGGCCGGGGTGACCGACGAGATCGGCAGCGTCGACGACGGGAACACCCGCACCGACACCCTCGCCCTGGAACGACAGCGCGGCATCACCATCAAGTCCGCCGTCGTCTCGTTCCCGCTCGACGGTGTGACCGTCAACCTCATCGACACCCCCGGTCACCCGGACTTCATCGCCGAGGTGGAGCGCGTCCTCGGTGTGCTGGACGGCGTCGTCCTCGTGATCTCCGCCGTCGAAGGGGTGCAGGCGCAGACGCGGGTACTGATGCGCACGCTCCAGCGGCTGCGCATCCCGACCCTGCTCTTCGTCAACAAGATCGACCGGAGGGGGGCACGCCACGAGGCGGTGCTGCGGGAGATCTCGGCGCGGCTGACACCCGCGATCGTGCCGATGGGGACCGCCTCCGGCCTCGGCACCCGCGCCGCCGGCTTCACCCCCTCTGCTGGACCGGCCGGCGCTCTCGACGTCCTGACCGGGCACGACGACGCGCTGCTGTCCGCGTATGTCGAGAACAGCGTCACGGACGCCCTGCTGCGCGGGTCCCTCGTCGCGCAGACCAGGGAGGCGCTCGTCCACCCGGTCTACTTCGGTTCCGCCGCGACGGGCGCGGGCGTCGAGGCGCTCCTGTCCGGCATCGAAACGCTGCTGCCCGCGGCCGGCGGTGAGGCGGACGGGCCGGTCTCCGCCACCGTGTTCAAGGTCGACCGGGGCCCGGCGGGGGAGAAGGTCGCCTACGCCCGGATGTTCTCCGGGACCCTGTGCACCCGCGACCGGATCCCCTTCGGAGCGGACGGCGCCGAAGGCCGGATCACCGGCATCAGCGTCTTCGGCCACGGCACGGACACCCGTACGGACTCCGTCGGTCCCGGCCGGATCGCCCGCCTCACCGGGCTCGGCGACATCCGGATCGGCGACGCGATCGGCGAACCCCGCACGGCGTACGAGCGCGTCTTCGCGCCGCCCAGCCTGGAGACGGTCGTCGTCCCCGGCCCGGACGTCGACAGGGGAGCGCTCCACCTCGCGCTCACCCAGCTCGCCGAGCAGGACCCGCTGATCGGCCTGCGCCGCGACGAACGCCGCCAGGAGACCTCCGTCTCCCTCTACGGCGAGGTGCAGAAGGAGGTCGTCCAGGCCACCCTCGCCGACGAGTACGGCCTCGACGTCACCTTCCGTGAGACGACGCCGCTGTGCGTCGAACGGCCCGTCGGCACCGGGCAGGCCGTGGAGTTCAACAAGAAGGACCCCAACCCGTTCCTCGCGACGGTCGGCCTGCGCGTCGACCCCGCGCCGGCCGGCTCGGGCGTCGGCTTCCGGCTGGAGGTGGAGCTCGGGTCGATGCCGCACGCCTTCTTCAAGGCCGTCGAGGACACCGTGCGCGAGACCCTCGACCAGGGTCTGCACGGCTGGCAGGTCACCGACTGCGTGGTCACCATGACCCACAGCGGCTACTCGCCCCGTCAGAGCCATGCCCACCAGGGCTTCGACAAGAGCATGTCGAGCACCGGTGCCGACTTTCGCGGCGTGACCCCGCTGGTGCTGATCGAGGCGCTGCGGCGGGCCGGGACGCGGGTCCACGAGCCGATGCACCGCTTCCGCGTCGAGGCGCCCGCCGACACCCTCGGCGCCCTGCTGCCGGTCCTGGCCGGGCTCGCGGCCGTACCCGAGACGACGCGCAACCGGGACGACGTCGGTGTCCTCGAGGGCACCGTGCCGGCCGCCCGGGTGCACGCCCTCGAACAGAGGCTGCCGGGGCTCACCCGGGGCGAGGGCGAGCTGGAGAGCTCCTTCGCTCACTACGCGCCCGTCACGCACGGCACGATCCCCGAGCGCCCGCGCACCGACCACAACCCGCTGGACAGGAAGGAGTACCTGCTGAACGTGACACGAAGGGTGTGTGGCTGAGATGTGAGGGCTGACCGGAGCGAACTTACTCCGGAGTCAGAGGTGTTGACGGTGTCCTGATATCGCCGGACTGTAGTGGACATGCCGACTATCCGAGCGCGTCTGCTGGTTGTCCTGGTCGTCCTCTTCGGCTCCGTTGCGGTGGCGGGTGTCCCGCCGGCCACCGCCGCGCCCCCTCCCGGCTCCCTCTGGTTCGACGACCCGGCCGTCACCGTGCGGGACGGCCGCTTCACCGACGCCCACGGCCGCGAGATCGTGCTGCGCGGCTTCAACGTCTCCGGCGAGACCAAGCTCGCGGAGAACAAGGGCCTGCCCTTCGCCTCGGTCGCCGACGCCCGCACATCGGCGACCGCGCTGCGCGCCCTCGGCGGCGGCAACACCGTCCGCTTCCTGCTCTCCTGGGCGTACGCCGAGCCCGAGCGCGGAAAGGTGGACACGGCCTATCTGGCCGCCGCCACCGCCCAGATGAAGGCCTTCCTCGACGCCGGCATCCGCGTCTACCCCGACTTCCACCAGGACCTCTACTCCCGGCACCTCTTCGACACCGACAGCTGGTACACCGGCGACGGCGCGCCGAAGTGGGCGGTGGACGCCGGGAACTACCCGGACGAGTCCTGCGGGATCTGCCTTTTCTGGGGGCAGAACATCACCCAGAACGAGGCCGTGAAGCGTGCCACGTACGACTTCTGGCACAACGCGCACGGTGTGCAGGACGCCTTCCTCGCCACCGCCCAGAAGGCCATGGCGTACGTCCAACAGCACCTGAGCGCGGACCAGTTCAAGGGCATCGTCGGCTTCGATCCCTACAACGAGCCGCACGCGGGCGTATACGACTCCGGGCAGACCAGCCGCGCCTGGGAGAAGGACGTGCTCTGGCCGTTCTACGAGAAGTTCCGGACCCGCATGGACGCGGCCGGCTGGCGTGACAAGCCCGCCTTCGTCGAACCGAACCTCTTCTGGAATGCCAACCTCGACTTCCAGAAGCAGGAGGGCGGCCTGCTGGACGCCGGCACCCTCGGGCCGCGCTACGTCTTCAACACGCACTTCTACGACCAGAAGGCCATCTCCGGCGTCTTCATGTGGGGCAAGGCGGCCGACGGCCAGTACGCGGGCGACTTCCGCACCGTCCGCGACCGGGCCGCCGCCGCTCAGACGGCCGCCGTGGTCAGCGAGTTCGGGCACCCGCTGGCGGGCCACGTCTCCGACAAGGCGCCGACCGTCCTCAAAGCGATGTACCAGGCCCTCGACTCCCGTCTGAAGGGCGCCGACTGGTGGTCCGACCCGGCGGCCTCGGGGCGCGTGCTCTCCGGCTCGCAGTGGCAGTGGGACATCTACCACGGCCGCCACCACGAGCTGATGAACGGCAACCCCGACAAGGTGCTCACCACCGGTGACGCCTGGAACGACGAGGACCTGTCGGCCGTACGCCTCGACGACTCCGGCAGGCCCGTGCTGCGCCAGGACGCCCGGCTCCTGGACCGCCTCTACCCGAGCGCCACGGCCGGTGAGACCGTCGGCTTCACCTACGAGGACCGCTCGCGGGACGGGTCGACGACCCTGACCTGGAACCCGGTGCCCCGCTCCCTGCCGAACGTGCAACGGCTCGTGGGATCAGGGCAGTACGGTCTGCTGCTGTGGCGCTCGGACGGCGGCCCGGCACCCACCGAACTGCACCTGCCGGCGAGCTTCCCGGCCGGGTCCACCACCGTCGTCTCCGACCTGGGCGCGGTCCATGCCCCGCCGGCGTACACCTCGGTGACACCGGTCGGGGTGGCGCAGGAGCCCGGTGGCACGGGAAGCCGCCGCCTGCTGCTCACCGCGCCGGACTCGGGCGTCCTGCACTATGCGCTGGTGACCAACGGGGCGACGGCTCCCTCGGCGGAGCTGCTCGCCGCGGCCCGCTCCGAACTGGCGGCCTGGGCGGCGAAGGAGGTCAACTAGCGGACGGGCTCGTCCAGTCGGCCGCCACATGGCCGAGCCGGACGCGCTGAGGGTGGTCGCCGACCGGCACGGACACGACCTTCTTCCCGGTGGCGAAGTCGATGGCCGTGACCTGGTCGGTGCCGCTCTCGGAGACCACGCAGGACTTGCCGTCACCGCTGACCGTGGCCCAGTAGGGCTTGGAGGCGGTGACGAGCGGGCCCTCCTGGAGGGTGGCGCGGTCCACGACGGTGGCGTAGTCGTCCATCGTGCCCGCGACGCACAGCTTGCGTCCGTCCGGGCTCATCGAGATGCCGTGGTGGCGCGAGTCGTTGACGAAGGTCGTGCGGTCGTCGCTGGTCGCCTGGTTCTTCGGCAGGGTCTTGGTGCGGGTGATCTTGTTCGCGGCGATGTCGTACTCGAAGAAGCCGTTGAAGAAGGAGACCTGGAAGTACAGCTTCGACTCGTCCGGGGAGAAGACGGCCGGACGGACCGCGTCGGAGTAGTCCCTGAGGCCGAGCGCGTCCAGCTGCGGGCGCATGTCGATGACCCTGACCTGCTTGTACGTCGTGGCGTCGACGACGGTGATGCGCCGGTCGCCCTTCGTCCAGTCCAGCCACGGGGCGTCGGTCTGCGTGTTCACGTCGCCGATCGCCATGTTGTAGATGTACTTGCCGTCCTGCGTGAAGATGTTCTCGTGCGGCTTGTCGCCGGTGCCGAACGTGCCCAGTTCCCTTCCGGAGACGATGTCCAGCACATGGACGGTGTTCGAGGTCGACGCCGAGACCGCCACCCGCTTGCCGTCGGGGGAGACCGCCATGTGGTCGGAACGGTAACCGGACACGGGGAAGCGCCAGTTGATCCGTCCGGAGGCGACGTCGATCGAGACGACGTCGGCGAAGCTCGGCCGGGAGACGACCACCGACCCCCCGTCCGGGGTGGAGTACATGTCGTCGACGAACTGGTCGTGGCCCTCACCGACGCTGTTGCGGATCGCCATGAAGTAGATCCACCTGATCGGATCGGCGTTGATCTCCGCCATCCGCTCGGCCTTGTCGGGGATGACGTTGATCCGCCCGATCTTCCCGAAGTCCCCGGTGGACCGGATGACGTCGGCGGTGCCGTCCCAGTTGTTGCCGACGAACATCACCTCGCGCAGTGCGGAGGGGGAGCCCGGGGAGGCCGCGGTCGCGGCGGTCGCGGGAACGGTGACGGTCAGGGCGAGGGCTGCGGCTACGGAGCACAGGTGCCGGCGTCGGAAGACGGGCATGACTGCTCCCCTCTCTGCTGTGGGGTCTCTGCTGCGGGGCGGGACGTCGTGAGTGGGGCATGCCAAAGCTGGGCGCGTGGAATCTGAACACGCGTGCTTTCAGAGTGAACTTACTGCAAAGTAAGGAAGGGGCTGCCTTCTCCACAAGACCGCGTGCACGACAAAATCAGTGTTCGAGCGACGAAGGGAGAGCCGGTGCCGGGGAGACTCAGAGCGCCGACCGGCCGCTATGGCGGCAAGTCCGCCCAGGAGCGGCAGGCCGAGCGGCGCCGGCGGTTCCTCGGCGCCGCGCTCCAGCTGTTCGGCGACACCCCCGGCTTCCGCTCCACCACGGTCGCGGCGCTCAGCGAATCGGCCGGTCTCTCCACCCGCCAGTTCTACGAGGAGTTCCGCACCCTCGAGGACGTACTCGCCGCGTTGCACCTCCAGGTCAACGGCTGGGCCGAGGCTGCCGTGCTGGAGGCGGCCGCGGGCGCGGCGGACCTGCCGCTCGTCGAACGCGCCACGGCCATCTTCCGCGCCTACGCCGGGAACGTCGCCGCCGATCCGCGCCGGATCCGCATCACCTTCGTCGAGATCATCGGCGTCAGCCCGCGCCTGGAGGAGCAGCGGCTCGCCCGCCGGGCCGGCTGGGTCGACCTCATCCGCGCCGAGGCCGACGCGGCCGCCGCGCGCGGCGAGGCCGCCCCCCGCGACTACCGCCTGGCCGCGACGGGTTTCATCGGCAGCGTCAACGGCCTGCTGCACGACTGGAGCGCCGGCTGGGTCGACGCGACACTCGACGAGGTCGTCGACGAACTGGTCATGCAGCTACTGGGCATCCTGTGGCCACCGGGGTGGAAGCCGGAAGGGTGAGGCGGCTGCCGGGCACAGCCACCCGGGGCTCGTTCTGGCGACCGGCCCGAGACACCCGGGCCGCCCGGTCCTCTCCGACGGCGGCGCAAAGCCGCGGCTCGCCGAAATGGCGGCGGGCAGCGTCACGTGCCGGGAGGCCATGCCGGCCGTGCGGCAGCGGTTCTGCTTCATCCGGACGTACGTGACCGAGGCGGCGTCCTCCCCGACGAGCACCGGGACAGGGCGCCGCACCCGTCCGCTCGGTGAGGACGGCCGCCCGCTTGCCGGTCTCCTCCACCGTGCACCGGGCGAGCGCGGTGCCGTCCTCCCTCGATGCCCCGCTCCTGCTACTCGTCCCAGGCCTGGACCAGAGTCTGCTCGGCGATCTTGCCGCCGCGCAGCGCGATCATGGACTCGGACAGGACGCGCACCCCGTCCGCGTACTCGCAGCTCTCGCTGTAGGCGGCCTCGTCGCCCTGGATGACGCACCGCTCCAGCTTGTGCGACATGTCCCGGCTGTAGACGTCCTCCAGCATCTGGCCGATCTCGTCCCGGCCGTGCAGAACCTTGGGGTGGCTCGGCTGGGTCGTGCGGTCCACGATGCGCAGCTCCGCATCGTCGGCGTACAGGGAGAGCAGGATGTCCGGGGTCTGTCCTTCCAGGCCCCGGCGCAGGGTCTCCCGGTCGAAGGCGGGGTCTGCCGCGGTTCCCATGATGACCTCCTTCGAAGGGCCGTGGCCCGGCGGGAGCGGGCCGTGAAAGGCCTCTCCTGACGAGCGTCCTCCCGCCCGGCGGGCTCGGCAAGCGCAGCCGGGGCACTGGGCCTGACGGGTGAGCGGCACCGTCCGCCCGTGTCCGCCGGGGACCCGCCCGCGTTGCGAAAGGCATGATCTCAACACGACGTATCGTCGCCGCCGTTGGTCTCGCCGCTGGGGTCACCGGCCTCGTCGCGCCGATGGCGAACGCGGCCGAAGCGGAAGCGAAGAGCCCGCTCAGCCCGATGGCCACGCTCGACTCGCTGACCGTGAGCGACATCCCCGCCGAGCACAAGGACGAGATCCCGCGGCCCTCCTCGCAGCTGGCCGGACTCAACCGCCTCAACGACCTCGACCAGCTGAACCAGGTCGTCGGCCTGGTCTCCCCGGTCTTCGGCTTCCTTCCCAACGTCCGCTGACCGCAGCGCGTACGTGCGGGCCGCCCGGAGCCGGGCGGCCCGCACGCACGCCCGGACTCAGTCCGCGGTGGCCAGGAACTGCGTCGCCGCCAGCTCCGCGTAGAGCGGATCGGCCGTCACGAGCTCACGGTGCGTGCCGACGGCCCGGACCCGGCCCGCGTCCATCACCACGATCCGGTCGGCCATCGTCACCGTCGACAGCCGGTGCGCCACGACGAGGACCGTGGTCGACCGCGCCACGTCCGCGACGGTGTCGCGCAGCGCCGCCTCGTTCACCGCGTCCAGCTGCGAGGTCGCCTCGTCGAGCAGCAGCAGCCGGGGGCGGCGCAGCAGCGCGCGGGCGATGGCGACGCGCTGCCGCTCACCGCCGGACAGCTTGGTGCCGCGGTGCCCCACGAGCGTGTCGAGGCCGGCGGGCAACCGGGAGACCAGGCCGTCGAGACGGGTCGTCTTGAGCACCCGCGCGAGGGCGTCCTCGTCCGCTTCCGGATGGCCCAGCAGCAGATTGTCCCGCAGGGAGCCCGACAGGACCGGCGCGTCCTGCTCCACGTAGCCGATCGCGGCGCGCAGCCGGGGCAGCTCCCAGTCGTTCAGGTCCTTCCCGTCCACCGTGATGACACCGGACTCGGGGTCGTAGAACCGCTCGATCAGCGAGAAGACGGTGGTCTTGCCGGCGCCGGACGGGCCGACGAACGCCGTCATGCCCTGGGCGGGCACGGTGAACGTCACTCCGTGGTGGACGTAGGGCAGGTCGTCGGCGTAGCGGAAGCGGACGTCGTCGAAGGCGAGGGCGGCAGGCTGCGCGCCCGGGGAGGGCAGCGGCGCGGCCTCGGCGGCAGGCTCGGCGGGCAGGCGCAGCGCCTCCTCGATGCGGGTGAGGGCCGCGGCCCCCGTCTGGTACTGCGTGATGGCGCCGACGACCTGCTGTATCGGCGACATCAGGTAGAAGACGTACAGCAGGAACGCGACCAGTGTGCCCACGTCGACCGCGCCGGTCGCGACCCGCGCCCCGCCCACGGCGAGCACCGTGATGAAGGCGACCTGCATGGACAGCCCCGCGGTGTTGCCCGCGGCCGCCGACCACTTGGCGGCCCGCACGCTCTGCCGCCACGACTCCTGCGCCGCCTCGTGGAGCGTCCGCTCCTCCCGGTGCTCGGCCCCGGACGCCTTCACCGTGCGCAGGGCGCCGAGGATCCGCTCCAGCGAGGCACCCATGACCCCCACCGCGGTCTGCGCCTCCCGGCTCGCCTTGTTGATACGCGGCACGATCACCCCGAGGATCACGCCCGCGCCCAGGATCACGGCCAGGGTGACGCCCAGCAGCACGGCGTCCACCAGGCCCATCATCACCACCGTGGCGACGAGCGTGAGCCCGCCCGTGCCCAGGCCGACCAGCGAGTCGGTGGTGACCGCGCGCAGCAGGGTGGTGTCCGAGGTGATGCGGGCCATCAGGTCCCCGGGTTCGCTGCGGTCCACGGCCGTGATCCGCAGCCGCAGCAGATACGACGACAGGGCGCGCCGCGCGCCGAGCACCACCGACTCGGCGGTGCGGGTCAGCACGTACGAACCCAGTGCTCCCACCGCCGCGTTGGCCACGACCAGGGCCGACATCGCCAGCAGGGCGCCGGTGATGGCCCGCTCGTGCGACAGGTCGTCGATCAGTTCCCGCGCCACCAGCGGCAGCAGCAGCCCGGTCGCCCCGGTGACCAGCGAGAGCAGCGCCCCCGCGACAAGGGACCAGCGGTGCGGCCGGACGTATCCGAGGAGCTGCCGCCACGCGGGTGTGGCGGTCTCGGTCTCTGCGATGCTCACGGCGCTCCCTCGGCGTCGGCGGAGCGTTCAGGCTACGTCGCCGCCGACCCGTGTGGCCTGCCCTTTCCGGCGCGGAACAGGGTGGCCGATCAGCACCCCTCACCGATCAGTCGCGCGTAGGGTCGGAAGGGAACGGACCCCGGCCGACGAAGGAGTCAGCACCATGGCCCAGGAAGTACGCGGCGTGATCGCCCCCGGCAGGGACGAGCCGGTGCGGATCGAGACGGTCGTGGTACCCGACCCCGGCCCGGGCGAGGCCGTCGTGCGGGTGCAGGCCTGCGGGGTGTGTCACACCGACCTGCACTACAAGCAGGGCGGCATCAACGACGAGTTCCCGTTCCTGCTGGGCCACGAGGCCGCGGGCGTGGTCGAGGCGGTCGGCGCCGGTGTCACCGATGTCGTGCCCGGGGACTTCGTGATCCTCAACTGGCGTGCGGTGTGCGGGAAGTGCCGGGCCTGTCTGCGCGGGCGGCCCTGGTACTGCTTCGACACCCACAACGCTGAGCAGAAGATGACCCTCGCCTCGACCGGCCAGGAGCTGTCCCCGGCCCTCGGCATCGGCGCCTTCGCGGAGAAGACGCTGGTCGCGGCCGGACAGTGCACCAAGGTCGACCCGGGCGTGGCCCCGCAGGTGGCCGGGCTGCTGGGCTGCGGTGTGATGGCCGGGGTCGGCGCCGCCATCAACACCGGGAACGTCGGCCGGGGCGACTCGGTCGCCGTCATCGGCTGCGGTGGGGTCGGTGACGCGGCCATCGCCGGATCGCAGCTGGCCGGAGCGGCGACGATCATCGCCGTCGACATCGACGACCGCAAGCTTCGCACCGCCCGCTCCATGGGCGCCACGCACACCGTCAACTCGCGCGAGAGCGACCCGGTGGAGGCGATCCGCGAGCTCACCGGCGGCTTCGGCGCCGATGTCGTCATCGAGGCCGTCGGCCGCCCGGAGACGTACAAGCAGGCCTTCTACGCCCGGGACCTCGCCGGCACGGTCGTCCTCGTCGGCGTCCCCACGCCGGAGATGAAGCTCGAACTGCCGCTGCTCGACGTCTTCGGCCGCGGCGGAGCACTGAAGTCGAGCTGGTACGGCGACTGCCTGCCCTCCCGCGACTTCCCGATGCTGATCGACCTGCATCTGCAGGGGCGCCTGGACCTCGGCGCGTTCGTGACCGAGACGATCCAGCTCGACGAGGTGGAGAAGGCGTTCGAGCGGATGCACCACGGTGACGTGCTGCGTTCGGTGGTGGTGCTGTGATGACGACGCGTATCGAACACCTCGTCACCTCGGGGCAGTTCAGCCTCGACGGCGGCACCTGGGACGTCGACAACAACGTGTGGATCGTCGGCGACGACCACGAGGTGATCGTCATCGACGCCGCCCACGACGCCGACGCCATCGCCGAGGCCGTCGGGGACCGCCGGCTGACGGCCATCGTGTGCACCCACGCCCACAACGATCACATCGACGCCGCCCCCGCCCTCGCCGAGCGCACCGGCGCCACCATCTGGCTGCACCACGACGACCTGCCGCTGTGGAAGCAGACCCACCCGGACCGCGAGCCGGACGCCTGGCTCGTCGACGGCCAGGTGATCGAGGCCGGCGGCGCCGACCTGCGGGTCCTGCACACCCCGGGGCACGCGCCCGGCGCGGTCTGCCTCTACGACCCGGGGCTGGGCACCGTCTTCACCGGCGACACCCTCTTCCAGGGCGGCCCGGGTGCCACCGGCCGGTCCTTCTCGCACTTCCCGACCATCGTCGACTCCATCCGCGACCGGCTGCTCACCCTGCCGCCCGGGACGACGGTCCGCACCGGACACGGGGACTCCACCACCATCGGCGCGGAGGCCCCGCACCTGCAGGAGTGGATCGCCCGGGGGCACTGACCGCGGGCCGCCCGGAAAAGGCGACAGAAGATGTCCGGCTTACCCGTCACGCTGAGAGCGGCAAGCAGTCGAGGACACGGGAGGCCGGACATGTCAGCTCCGTTGCAGGGCAAGGTCGCACTGGTCGCCGGGGCGACCCGGGGCGCCGGACGGGGGATCGCGGTGGAACTCGGCGCGGCCGGCGCCACGGTCTACGTCACCGGCCGCAGCACCCGCGCCGGCCGCTCGGAGTACGACCGTCCGGAGACCATCGAGGACACCGCCGACCTGGTCACCGAGGCCGGCGGGCGGGGCGTCGCCGTGCCCACCGACCACCTCGACCCGGCGCAGGTCCGCGCCCTCGTCGACCGCGTCGCGGACGAGCAGGGCCGCCTCGACGTCCTCGTCAACGACATCTGGGGCGGAGAGAAGCTCTTCGAGTGGGACACCCCGCTCTGGGAGCACGATCTCGACAACGGCCTGCACCTGCTCCGGCTCGCCGTCGAGACGCACGCCGTCACCAGCCACCACGCCCTGCCCCTGCTGCTGCGCAACCCCGGCGGCCTGGTCGTCGAGGTCACCGACGGCACCGCCGACTACAACGGCGCGAACTACCGCAACAGCTTCTTCTACGACCTCGCCAAGACGTCCGTCCTGCGCATGGCCTTCGCCCTCGGTCACGAACTCGGCCCGCGCGGCGCCACCGCCGTCGCCCTCACCCCGGGCTGGATGCGCTCGGAGATCATGCTGGACGCCTTCGAGGTGCGCGAGGAGAACTGGCGCGACGCCCTGGAACGCGTCCCCCACTTCGCCATCTCGGAGACCCCGCGCTACGTGGGCCGGGCGGTGGCCGCACTCGCCGCCGACGCGGAGGTGGCGCGCTGGAACGGGCAGTCGTTGTCCAGCGGCGGACTCGCCCAGGTGTACGGCTTCACCGACCTCGACGGCAGCCGCCCGGACGCCTGGCGCTACCTCGTGGAGGTCCAGGACGCGGGCAAGCCGGCGGACACGGTCGGCTACCGCTGACGGCCCCTGGGCCCTGATCTCCTCAATCAACCACTATGTCAAGGTATGTCCACCCTGTACCGGTGGGGTATGTCACTGTTCCGTCCCAGCGCGCCCGGCCGCACAACCGGAACCGTTCTCCGTCCGTCTAGCTGGCAGACATCGCAGACCCGACTTTCGCGAAAGGGCATGACCAGCCATGGGGGACGTACGCAGACGGAGCGCCGTCGCACTGGGGATCACCGGTCTGGTGACACCGCTCACGCTCGCACTCGGCGCCACGCCGGCCCAGGCCGCGAGCTGCACCACGCAGGCCGGCCCGCACCAGAAGAAGGTGGAGAAGTTCCTCGGCCGTCCGGTCGACGGCAAGCAGTCCGCCGCCGACTGCAAGGCCATCCGCGCCTTCCAGACCAAGCACGGCATCTCCCCGAACATCGGCTACGCCGGGCCCGTCACCTGGGGCGTGATGGACCTGATGCAGAAGCAGAAGGCCGTCGGGAAGAACCCCAACAAGGACGGCAAGTGCCCGGTGAACAAGGGCCGGATCGCCTGTGTGAACCTGACGCTCCAGCTGAGCTGGATCCAGGACGGCAAGAAGCTCGTCTACGGCCCCGTCCCGGTCCGCACCGGCCGCGACGGGTACGAGACCCGCACCGGCCTGAAGAAGGTCTACTGGCGCAACATCGACCACGTCTCGTCCATCTACGACGTGCCGATGCCCTACGCCCAGTTCTTCGACGGCGGCCAGGCCTTCCACTCGGTCGGCGTCAGCATGTGGAACCCGCCGGGCTCGCACGGCTGCGTCAACATGACCAAGACCGACGCCAAGAAGTACTGGTCGCTGCTGAAGAAGAACGACGACGTCTACGTGTACGGCCGCAAGCCGGGCACCTGATCCCAGGCACCCGGCCCGCGCTGAGCCCCTACTCGGGCGCGCCCCCGAAGTCCGGGATCTCCAGCCGCACGCCACCCCGCCGCGCCGACTCGTGCGCGATGATGCCCGGCAGGGTGTAGCGGGCGGCCACCCAGGCGTTCACCGACGGCAGCGTGCGGTCGTTGACGGCGGTCACGAAGTCGTCCACCAGGAAGTGGTGGCTGCCCTCGTGGCCGTTGTGGAGGTGGTCGAACTCCCTCGGCAGCCGTGCCCGGTCGTGCACGGGCGCCGACCCGGAGGTGAAGGCGGCCCGCAGCTCAGGCGCGATGTGCTGGAGCGAGGGGTCGTCGGGTGCCATGGTGGGCTTGGGCTCCAGCAGTTCGCTGATGTCCTTCACCCCTTGCTTGTCCTGCCACAGGGCGACCGTGGCGAGCTGCTCCATGCTGGCCTCGGTGCCGAAGAAGCGGAAGCGCGACTCGCGTATGTGTGAGGGGTAGCCGACCCGCCGGAACTCGTTCGTACGGAACGAGCCACCGCCCGCCACCTCGAACAGCGCGGTGGCGTTGGAGACGTCGTTGCCGAACTGGCTGACGTCCTTGTCGAAGACGCCGTCGCCCCGGTCGTCGACGACCCCGATCGCCGACACGCTCACCGCGTGCGTCCTCCAAGCGCCCAGCACCCCGCCGACCGCGTGGGTCGGGTACAGCAGCGGGGGATAGCTGGCGGTCGCCTTCCAGTTCTCGCCGCCGCTGTACCGGTAGGCCTCGTAGAACCCCAGATCCATGTCGTGCACGTAGTCGCCCTCGGCGTAGAAGAGCCGCCCGAAGGCGCCCTCGGCGATCTGGTTGCGGGCGTGGACCGTGGCCGGGTTGTACTCGCTGGTCTCGCCCATCATGTAGGTCAGCCCGGTGGCCTTGACCGTGTCGATGATCGCCGCGATCTCCTCCGTGCTGATGGCCATGGGGACGGCGGAGTACACGTGCTTGCCCGCGTTCAGGCCCTGGAGCACCAGGGGCCCGTGCGTCCAGCGCTGGGTGAAGATCGCGACGGCGTCGACGTCCTCCGACTCCAGCATGGCCTGGTAGGACGGGAAGGTGCCCGCCAGCCCCTGGGCGGAGGCGAGTTGGCCGGCCCGCTCGGGCAGCAGGTCGGTGACGTAGACGTCGCTGACGCCGGGGTGGGCCTGGAACAGGGTGGCGAACTGGCCCGAGAACTGTCCGGCGCCGACGATGCCGATGGAGAACGTCATGTAAGGCGTGCCCTTCACTGGTGGGGGATCACTGCGAGAGGATCAGGTTGATCTGTTCGTTGGTCTGGTCGAGGCTGCTCACGGGCTCCCCGTTGCCGTAGATGTCCTCCATCGCGGGCGCCATCAGCGCCGTCATGTCCGCCGAGTAGCTGGCGATCGGATAGGAGAAGGTCCGGAAGCGCATCTTGTCGGCGAGGGGCTCGGTGAACGCCGAGACGTCGATGCCCTTCTTCCGGTACGCGGCGACGGCCGCCTCGGTCCCGGCCGGGGTGGCGGGGAACACGACCCCGGACTTGCCGACGATGGTCTGGCACCGGTCCGAGGCCAGGTAGGCGACCCACTTGCGGGCGCCCGCCTTGTTCTTGGAGGCCTTGGTGATCGAGTCGGCGAGGCCGTTCAGCATCGTGGCGCGCCTGCCGGTCGGGCCGGCCGGCGTCAGAGCGGTCTTGATGTCCTTGCCCTTGAAGCCCGCGTACGTGGAGATCATCCAGGCGCCGTCGAACGCGGTGGCCGCCTTGCCCGCGGCGACCTGGGTGTTCGCCTGGTTGGACTGGACGTTGTAGTCGGACAGCGGCGGCATGTAGCCCTTCTTCGCCAGGCCGAAGTACCACCGGATGACGGACTGGAAGGTCTTGCTGTCGTACTGGTACTTCGTGCCCCAGCGCGGCTTGTCGAGGTAGCTCCAGCCGGCGGAGGCGGCGAAGGTGCTCCACTGGGTCTGGCCGTCGCCGAACCCGCCGCCGTTGCTGGCCATGCCGTACACCTTGACGTTGTCCTTGTCGAAGCCCGGCTCGTCACCCCGCTTGCCGTTCCTGTCGACGGTGAGGTGGGCGATGGCCTTCTCGAAGGTGCCGCCGTCCTTCGGGTTCCAGGACAGGTCATTGAGCTGCTCCGCGGTGAGGCCGGCGTCCTCGGTCAGCTTCGAGTTGTAGAACAGCGCGACCGTGTCCCAGTCCTTGGGGGCGCCGTAGCGGTGGCCGTCCTGGCCGACCCAGTTGGCGGCGAGGCCCGGCTGGTAGTCGGAGTCCTCGATGCCGAGGTCGTCGAGCGGTTCGAGGACCTCCAGGTCGGCGAACTGGCCGAAGTTCTGGATGTGGTCGGTGAACACGTCCGGCTGGGTGCCCGCGATGAACCCGGCGGTGAGCTTGGTCCAGTAGTCGGACCAGCCCAACTGCGTGATCTTCACCTCGAGTCCGGGGTTCTCCTTCTCGAACCCCTTCGCGCAGGCCTGGTAGGCGGGCAGCTGGTTGGCGTCCCAGAGCCAGTACGTGACCGTGTGGGCGGAGGATCCGGCGGCACCTCCCTGCGCGCACCCGCTGACCAGGGACAGCGCCAGCGCTCCGGTCGCCGCGACGAGCGGACGAAGTCGAATTCGCATCCCAGTCCCCTTACTTGATCCCGGTGAAGCCGATGGAGCTGACGATGCGGCGGGCGAAGCAGGCGAACAGCACCAGCATCGGCAGCGCGGCGATCAGCGTGGCCGCCATGAGCCCGGACCAGTCGACGCCGGTCTGCGGGGTCTGCGCCCGGAAGACCGCCAGCGCCACGGTCAGCACGCGTGAGCTGTCGCTGTAGGAGACCATCAGCGGCCAGAAGTAGTCGTTCCAGGAGGTGATGTACGTCAGCACGGCCAGCGTGATGACCGGCGTGGACGCCATCGGCAGGACCACCCGGAAGAAGATCTTGATCTTCCCGGCGCCGTCGAGCAGCGCGGCCTCCTCGACCTCCTTCGGGATGTTCATGAAGAACTGCCGCAGGAAGAACACCGCGAACGGGGTCATGAACATGGTGGGCAGCGCGATACCCAGGAGCGTGTCGATCAGGTGCAGTTGTTTGATCAGCACGAAGTTCGGCAGGAGCGTGAAGATGGCTGGCACCATCATCCCGGCCAGGAACAGCCCGAACATCGTGTCCCGGCCCCGCCACCGCAGTCGCGAGAAGGCGTACGCGGCCATCGCGGAGAAGAAGATCTGACAGCCGGTGATCATGGTCGACACCAGCACCGAGTTGAGCAGGTAGCGCCAGAAGTCCAGCCCGCCGCCCGCGCCGCCCTGCGCGATCGCCTCCTCGGACGACTGCAGCCCCAGGGCCCGTGCGAAGCCGCTGGTGGTGAGGTCCACCGGCAGGGGGTTGGTGGGGTCGGCGTTCAGGCCCGCGTTGGTGGAGAGCGCGGTGCGCAGGATCCAGTAGAACGGCAGCAGGGTGATGAGGACGATCAGTCCCATCCCGGTCCAGGCGGCGGCCCGCCCGAAGGGGAACCTGCGCCGGTCCGGCCGCAGGGTGGTAGGCGTCGTTGTCGTCACGGCAGTCACGGCGGTGTCTCCCTTCTCAGCCGAGGTCGGTCCGGCCGGCCCGGGTGAGCCGGTACTGGAGGATGGTGATCGCGCTCAGCACGACCAGCAGGGCGACGGACATGGCCGAGGCGTAGCCGAACTGGAAGCGGCCGAAGGCCGAGCCGTAGATGTAGTACTGCAGGACGTTGGTGGCGTTCGCCGGACCCCCCGCGGTGGTCACGGCGACGGTGTCGAACACCTGGAACGACCCGATCACCGTCATGATCAGCACGACCGCGAGGACCGGCCGCAGCAGCGGCATGGTGATCCGCCAGAACATCCGCCACTCGCTCGCGCCGTCCACCCGGGCCGCCTCGTACATGTCACCCGGGATGGCCTGGAGGCCGGCGAACAGCAGCAGGGCGGTGTAGCCCACGTGCCGCCACACGTTGATGAGAGCGATCGTCGGGATCGCCCAGGTCTCGTCGGCGAGGAACGGGATGCGGTCGACGCCGAGGCCGCTGATGATCTCGTTGCCGATGCCGAGCTGGGTGTCGAGGATCCACAGCCAGACCAGACCGGCGACGACGTTCGACATCAGGTACGGCGTCAGCACGATGCCGCGCAGCATCGCCGACCGGGTCAGCCGCTGGAGCAGGACGGCGATGGCGAGCGCCGCGACCGTCTGGACGCCGATGTTGAGGACGACGTACTCGACGGTGACCCGGAGGGAGTCCCAGAAGATGGGGTCGTTGACCATGCGGACGTAGTTGTCCAGGCCCACCCATTCCGCCGGCGTCAGCAGGTTGAAGCGGGTGAAGCTCAGATAGATGCCCCGGAGCGTCGGCCAGAGCAGGAAGGCCAGGAAGCCGAGCAGTGCCGGCGCGATGAAGAGCGCGGCCAGCCGCCCGTCCCCCCGGTCCTCCCCGGACACCCCCTGTCGCGTCCCGGTCCTGCTGCGGGCCTCCGCCGCGCCGCCCGTGGGCAGACGTGAAGGAGGACTGCTGGAGGCGATGGTCATCGGGAGACTCCCTCGCTGCGGCGGCTTGTCCTCTGGCGGGACTTACTTTTGGTGCGAAACAATTGCTGCGTCAAGAGGCCTGCAAACATCTTTTCGCCTGGCCGGCATCGGCCTAGAGTGGTCACGTTGGTTTCAGTGTGAAAAAAATGGGTGAGGGGAGTCGGGCTTTCATGACCGAGGGCACCGCCGGCTGGCTGCCACTGAGCCCGGGGGAGCGCTCCGTGGCGATCGAAGTGCTCGTCCACGGGCCGCTGTCGCGTACGGAACTGGCGCGCAGACTGGGTCTGTCGGCCGGCAGCCTCACCCGGCTGACCAAGCCGCTGATCGAGTCGGGCCTGCTGGTCGAGGTGCCCGAGGCGGGCGCGCCCGCGGAGACGCGCCAGGGCCGCCCGTCCCAGCCGCTGGACGTCGTCGCCGACTCGGGGTTCTTCCTCGGCTTCAAGATCACCGAGGACACCGTCTACGGCGTCGTCACCACTCTGCGGAGCCACATCGTCGCCCGCCACGACCGCCCGCTCACCACCCACGACCCCGCCGAAGTCGCCGACGTGCTGGCCGAGATGACCGCCGGCCTGGCCACGGGTCACCCCCGCCTGGCCGGGATCGGCATCGGGGTCGGCGGATTCGTCCAGGACCGTGCGGTGGTCGGCGAGTCGCCGTTCCTGCTGTGGCGGGACGTCCCCCTGGCCGACCTGGTCGAGGAGCGCACCGGGCTGCCGGTGGTCGTGGAGAACGACGTCGCCGCCCTGGTCGAGGCCGAGACCTGGTTCGGCGCCGGGCGCGGCCTGGACCGCTTCGTCGTCCTCACCATCGGTGCGGGCATCGGCTACGGGCTCGTCCTGGGCGGCAGGCGAGTGCCCTTCGCGGAGGAGGACCGCGGCTTCGGGAGGCACTGGATCGTCGACTCCAGCGGGCCGCTCACCCCGGACGGCAGGCGCGGCAGCGCCGTCTCGTTGCTGGCCATCCCCAGCATCCGCTACCAGATCCGGGCCGCCACCGGCGCGGACCGCACCTATGAGGAGATTCTTGCCCTGGCGGCCGAGGGGGACCCGATGGCCGCCCGGGTCGTCGGCGAAGCGGCGCGTGCCCTGGGCACGCTCGTCGCGCAGATCTCCAACTTCGTGATGCCGCAGAAGATCCTGCTCGCGGGGGAGGGGGTCGGGCTGATGGACGTGGCCGGGAAGACGGTCGAGGAGACCGTCCGCGAGCACCGGCATCCGCTGGCCGCCCCGGTGGGTCTGGAGACGAGGGTGTCCGACTTCCACGACTGGGCCCGCGGCGCGGCCGTGCTCGCCATCAAGGTGCTGGTGCTGGGATCGGTCGAAGCGTGAACGACGGCGAACTTCCGGGCGGCGAAAGGTACTCGCAGGTGGCTGATGTGAACAGCCTCACGTTTACCGGGAGATGGACGTGATCAGTGACACTGTCCGAAATGCCCGATTGAGTCGTGATTACTCACATCGCCTTCACGTCCGGCGACGTATGCTTCACAGCATGTCCACCACTGTTGAATCATCATCCGAGCGATCGGCTGACGAGGTCAACGAGGAGATCCGCGCGTTGTGGCGCCGGTCGGGCGGGACACTGAGCGTCGAGCAGCGCGAGGAGTACCAGCGGCTCGTCCTGGAGTGGGCCGCCGCGGCCCCGCAGCCGGCGCCCGCGGCCTGACCATCGTCCCGGCCCGCCGACGGCATCGGACCCTCGTCGAAGGGCGCCCCTGACCCCATGGGTGCCCTTCTCGTGCTTTCCTCGGCCGTGGTCTGAGCCGGGGCGATGAGAGCACCTGTCTGCTCGGCGAAGCCGAGAGCGTGGGGAGAGTGCCGGGGTGACCGTGAGCGCGGTCACCGGTGTCGCGTTGCCCGTGCTGTGCGGGGTCCTCGTCCTCGGTGACGGTCCGGGCGTCGTCGCCTGGCTGGAGATCGCTGTCACGGTGCCCGGGCTGTGGCCTCTCTCCGCGGTCCTCGTCCTCCTGCCGGACGCCGGACGCCGGACGCCACGTCCGACGGCTGCGGCTGCCGCGGGTCCGCTGCGCCCAGGCCGTACTCACCGGGGCCGGGGCCGCCCTCGGCTCGTGCCATATCTGCCCGCCGCCCAGCGGCAGTTGCGTGGCTGTGGCTGTGGTCCTGGCCTCCCTCTACCCGGCCCTCCCCGTGGTGCCGGGCCTCACCCTGCCGCACGAGCGGCCCGGCCGCCGCCAGGCGGTGGGGCCGCCGAGGGGCGGGCATCGCGACCGTGCTGCGCACACCGGGCGGACGGGGACGCCCCCGACGGACGGTCACCGGCAGCGTCATCCCCACGTGGCCGAGTAGTGCTGCCGGTACGCCTTGCGGTCCTGCTCCGCGCGAATCCACCGGGTTGCCACCAGGGCGACGAGGCTGCCCGCCATGACGAGCATGCCGGGGCCGACATTGCGCGGGTCGGTGAGGCGGCTCAGCAGCGTCGACACGTCCGTGCCCGTGATCGGCGCCGTCGAACCCGGCGAGGCGGCACCCTCCGAGGCCGACGGCGCGGGTGCGGCGCCCGTACCACCGGCCGACTCGGCCACGATCAGCTTGACCCCCAGCTCGGTCAGCGCCTTCGTCACCGGCTGGAAGAACGTCGTACCGCCCGCCGTGCAGTCCCCGCTGCCGCCCGACGTCACGCCGAGCGCGACGCCGTCGGCGAACATCGGCCCTCCGCTGTCTCCGGGTTCGGCGCACACGTTCGTCTCGATCAGGCCGGTGACCGTGCCCTCGGGGTAGTTGACCGTCGCGTTGAGCGCGGTCACCTCTCCCTCGCGCAGCCCGCTGGTGCTGCCGCTGCGGAAGATCTTCTGCCCGACCTCCGCGTCGGCGACAGCCGTGATCCGCACGCCCTTGCCGTCACCGACCACCACGACGTCCGCGTCCTTGCCCGCACGGCCACCGTCGTACTTCACCAGGGAGTAGTCGTCGCCGGGAAAGCTGCCCCTGAGCGAGGTACCGACCTGCTCCCGGCCCCGGTCGTCGGCGAACCAGACGGAACCGTCGGGCCCGCAGTGCCCGGCCGTGAGGATGAAGTCGCTCTTCCCGTCGGTCACGTTGAACCCCGCCGAACAGCGCCCTGCGGTCGACAGGATGGGCTGCGCGCCGTTGACCCGTGTCGTGAACGTGCCCTCGGTGCGCTCCATGCGCACGAAGGAACCGATGCCTTCGGCGACCTCCGTCATCCGGGACCAGTCGGAGGAGGAGACGGTGCTGTCTCCCCGCACCACCACCTGGTTGCTCTTGTAGTCCAGGGACCACGAGGTTCCGGGGACCCGGGGTGCGGAACGCAGCGTCGCCGCCGCGGACTTGAGGTCGCTCATGCTGTGGCTGACCATCTTCGCCTGCGCGCCGGCGCGCTTCACCTCGGCGGCTGTCTTCTCGTCGGTGACCGCGACGACCGGCCGCCCGGCCGAGTCGACCCAGCTGCCCGCCGTGCGGGAGTTCCCGAGCCGGGACACGAGGTCGGTGCCCTCACCGGTCGCCGGCGGCGCGGTGAACGGGACGCCGATGGACGGGGCGGGTGGCTCGCTCGCCACGGCGTTGGTGACCATCGCTCCTCCGAGGAGGAGTCCGCCGACGGCCGCCAGCCGTGTCACTCGCCGGACGACCCGTCGTCGTGCGTGCCTCATGCATGGCTCCCGAAACCGAACATCACGGCGTGAACACCGCGGGGCCCTCCTTGAGTTGAGTGCCCTTCATCCATACGGGACGGAGCCGTGCCGCGTTCAGCGCACCGGTGATCTCTTCGGCGTCACCCGGTGACCGGGCCCGCGAGCAGGGCCCCGCTGCGCGCGTCGCCCCACACCGAGTCCGGATCGACGTAGGGCCGCAGCAGCGCGGTCAGCGCCGGGTCCCCGCGGCCGTTCAGCTCGTCGGAGGCGATCTTGCGGGCGATCCCGGCGAGGAAGTCCGCCACCTGCACCCGCGTATCGTCCCGCGCGACGACGAGCCGCATCCCCGCCAGGCGGATGCCGGTCTGCCGGGCTGTCTCGCCGATCCACGCGATGCGCTCCGGCGTCAGCATGTTCTGCCGGTCGTGCACGAGGTGCACCGGCCGCCCGTCGGGGCTCCACAGCGCGGCCGTCCGCACGATCGCCGGGAGCAGCGGGTTGAGCAGCGGGATCAGGGGTGGCCCGGCCAGGAAACCGTCCCGGTAGGACTCCGCGCGGGGCCGGGTCGCGGCGAGCCGCTCCAGGATCCTTGCCGCGTCCGTCCCCGGACACGTCCGGCGCAGGGTGTCGACCGTGCCGTAGAAGACGTCCACCGGGTCCCCGTCGTGGCGAACCCGCAGCAGCTGGTTGGCCGCCTCCAGGAACGACCGCCAGCCGTCCTCCCCGAAGGCCGGGCGCCCCGCGCGGAACAGGACGGCGGCCTCGGCGGCGTCGTCCAGCAGCAGGCCGACGGTCCGGTCCACCACGAAGAAGGCCTTCTCCATGAGGTGCACCCGCGCCTGACCGTGGATCGGCCCCTGCGGCGCGAGCAGCCACTCCAGCACCGCGCGGTGCTTCTCCCGCAACAGGTGGTTCGCCTTGTACTCCTCGGCCGGTGAGCGGATCCGGTCCCGGATCTCCCGCACCGTCGCCGCGGCAGACGCCACGGACAGGGAGACGCCGGCGTGCGCGAACACGTCCGTGTTCCCGCCGGTGAGGTTCTCACCGTCCGACCCCGACTCGTCGCAGGCGATCTCCAGGAACGCGCCCGCCGCCCCGCCCCGCTCCCCGTCCGCAAGATTCCCGCTCACCGCACAGCCCCCTATCGTGTGCCCATGACCAGGATCCCGCACGAGACGTCCGGTGAACCGAACCCCCTGCAGATCCTCACTCTCGACCGCCTCCGGCAGCGCACCAGCATGAAGTGGCGCACCTACCCCGAGGACGTGCTGCCGCTCTGGGTGGCCGAGATGGACGTGCCGCTCGCCGAGCCCGTCGTGCGCGCCGTCACCGACGCGCTCCACCTCGGTGACACCGGCTACCCGGCGGGCACCGCCTACGCGGAGGCCCTGGCCGCCTTCGCCGGGAAGCGGTGGGGCTGGGACGGGCTCGCGGTGGAGCGCACCGCGATCGTGCCCGACGTGATGCTGGGCGTCGTCGAGATGCTCAAACTGGTCACCGGCCCCGGCGACACGGTGGTCGTGAACCCGCCCGTGTACCCGCCGTTCTACCTGTTCGTGGAGCACATGGACCGGCGGGTGGCCGAGGCCCCGCTCGGGGCGGACGGGCGCATCGACCTCGCAGTCCTGGAGGAGAGCTTCCGGCAGGCCGTCACGGACGGACGGCGGGCCGTCCACCTGCTGTGCAGCCCCCACAACCCGACCGGCACCGTGCACACGGCCGAGGAGCTGTCCGCCGTCGCGGGGCTCGCCGAGCGGTACGGCGTGCGGGTCGTCGCCGACGAGATCCACGCGCCGCTCGTGTGCGGCGGCGCCGGCTTCGTGCCCTACCTGAGCGTGCCGGGCGCCGAGCGCGGTCTGTCGCTGATGTCGGCCTCGAAGGGCTGGAACCTGCCCGGGCTCAAGGCCGCCCTCGCGGTCGCGGGGCCCGGGGCCGCCGCCGACCTGCACCGGATGCCCGAGGAGGTGGGGCACGGCCCGAGCCACGTCGCCGTCATCGCCCACACCGCCGCCCTGCGCGACGGCGTCGCCTGGCTGGACGCCCTGCTGGCCGGCCTCGACAGCAACCGGCGGCTGCTCGCGGACCTGCTGGCCGAACAGCTGCCCGCGATCCGCTACCGGCCGGGCGACGCCACCTGCCTGGCCTGGCTCGACTGCCGCGCCCTCGGGCTCGGCGACGACCCGGCCGACGTCTTCCTGCACCGCGGCCGCGTCGCCCTCAGCTCCGGCCGCCCCTTCGGCACCGGTGGCACCGGCCACGTCCGCCTCAACCTGGCGACCTCGCAGGACGTGCTCACGGAGGCGGTGCGGAACATGGCGGCGGCGCTGCGGTGAACCCGGGGACACGCTCGTACACTTCCTGCCATGGACGACAGAGCGCCGGCTGAGCCGGGCGCGGGCAAGTACCTGCTGATCACCAGCTACCGCAGGAACGGTACGCCGGTCGCCACCCCGGTCTGGGTGGTACGCGACGGGGAGGCGCTCGGCGTGTGGACGCCCGCCGGCTCCTGGAAGGTGAAGCGGATCCGCAACCGCGCCGACGTTCTGGTCGGCCCCTGCGACCGGCGCGGCAACCCCACCGGTGAGCAGGTGCCCGCGACGGCGGAGATCTGCGATCCGGCCACCACCGCCCGCTACCGGAAGCTGATCGCCCGCAAGTACGGACTGACAGGCCGGCTGACCCTGCTCGGAAGCCGGCTGCGCCGGGGCCTGGACGGCACCGTGGGCATCCGCATCACCCTCTGAATGCCCGGCAAGCGCTTCCGGCCGCAGGGGAGTGGAGGCCCCGTTCACGGGAAAGGGCACCTGCCATGAGCCGAAATCCCGTCCTGCGCGCAGCCGTCGTCGGCACCGGCCACCGGGCCCAGCTGTTCACCCGCGGCCTCGCCGAACGCCCCGGCCATGCCGTGGCCGCGCTGTGCGACCCCAGCCCGACCCGGATGGCCTTCCACAACCGGCTGCTGGCCGAGACCGGCGCACCGGCCGCCACCACATGGGAGCCCGACCGCTTCACCGACCTGCTCGCCGGGGAGGGCATCGACGAGGTCGTCGTCACCACCGTCGACGCCGAGCACGACCGCTACATCGTCCCGGCTCTGAAGGCGGGCTGCCGGGTCGTCACGGAGAAGCCGATGACCGTCGACGCCGGGCGCTGCGCCCGCATCCTCGACACCGTCCGCGAGACCGGCAACTCCCTGACCGTCGCCTTCAACTACCGCTTCAACCCCGCGCACGAGAGGGTCCGCGCCCTGCTCGCCGACGGCGCGATCGGCGAGGTCTTGTCGGTCCACTTCGAGTGGCTGCTCGACGTACGGCACGGCGCCGACTACTTCCGCCGCTGGCACCGCGAGAAGCGCCACAGCGGCGGCCTGATGGTGCACAAGGCCTCACACCACTTCGACCTGGTCAACTGGTGGCTCGCCGACGAGCCCGAGGAGGCCTTCGGCTACGGCCGGCTCGGCTTCTACGGTCGTGCGGCGGGGGAGCGGCACGGGCTGCGCCGGGACTACGACCGCGCCCATGGCGCCGAGCGGGCCGCCGACGACCCCTTCGCGCTGGACCTCGCGGCCGACGACACCCTGCGCGCCCTCTACCTCGACGCCGAACGCGACGACGGCTACCTGCGCGACCGCAATGTGTTCGACGGGCCGGTCACCATCGAGGACGACATGTCCGTCCTCGTGCGCTACGCGCGCGGCGCGACCATGACGTACCACCTGACCGCCTACTCCCCGTGGGAGGGCTACCGGGTGATGTTCAACGGCAGCGCGGGCCGGCTGGAGCTGGAGGTCGAGGAGAGCCGCTGGCAGCAGCCGCGGACCCGGCTCACTTCGGCGGCCGGCGCGGTGCACGGGGACACGGCGGCCGAGCACGCGGGCGGCGCGCGCCTCACCCTGCGCCCGCTGTGGCAGCCCCCGGTGGACGTGCCGCTCGCGGTCGCCCACGAGGCCCACGGCGGCGGTGACCCGCGCATGCTCGACGCGCTGTTCGGCCCGGTCGGCCCCACCCGCCCGGCGGATACCGCCGCGGACCGTCCGACGGCCACCGAACGCGACGGTGCGCTGGCCCTCGTGGTCGGGCTCGCGGCCAACCGGAGCTTCGAGACGGGACGGCCCGTGCGCACCGGCGAGCTGATCACCGGCTGAGGGGAGGTCAGCTCCAGGCCCGGTACGGCTCGTCCAGCAGCTGGAAGACCGGCTCGCCCCGCACCGGGTCCTTGGCCGTGGACAGCCGTACCCGGTCCCCGCTGTGGATGCCGATCGGCGGGCCCATCACCCGGCCGCGCACCACGAACCCCTCGGACATCTCTATCTGCGACACGTTGCGCGCCGCGGGGGTGTTGCGGTGCACCACCGTGGAATGGCGGACGGTGCCCGTGCCCTCGGCGCGCTCCGTGCGCAGCTCGCTGCCCCGGCAGACCGGACACAGCAGCCGGTGGTACATGGCGGTGCCGCACCAGGTGCAGCGCTGGAAGAAGATGGCCTCCGCGTTCTGGCCCCTCGGGTCGAGCAGACCCGTGGCGGAGCCGGCTGCCTGCTGAGCGACGCTTCCTGAGTGGTACACGCTGGTCAACTCCCTGCACTCGGCCGGAATCCGCGCACGCGATCACCCGCGCACACGTGTGCGCGGTTCGCCGTGCCACCGTGCACGCAGCACAGAGTATGGCACTCAGTGCCACTCGTAAAGGCACTCCGTACCCTGAAAGTGCGGAGGCTCAGCCCCGCCCCAGCGTCGTCTCGATCTCCTGCACGACCCGCCACAGCGGTGCCCCGCGCCGCGACACCACGACCACCACGTCCTCCGGTTGCTCCACGGCCGGCGGTACCGGCACACCGCCGAACGCCGACTGCACGTAGGCCAGCGCGTGGCCGACCGCCGCGCTCGCCTCGCCCTGCCCGTCCGAACGCAGCCAGGAGCGCAGCGCGTTGTTGTGCGCCGCGACCACCGCCGCCGCGATCACGTCGGCCTGCAGGGTGCCGTCCCGGCGGGTGGCGAAGCGCCGGCGCAGGTACTCGGCGAGGGCCCGCTCGTAGCGCCACACGACCGACAGCTCGTAGGCCCGCAGCCCCGGCACCTGCTTGGTGAGGCGGTAGCGCTGCACGGAGAACGTCGGGTTCTCGGCGTACATGCGCAGCACCAGCCGGGCCGCGTCGCAGACCCGCCCCACGGGTTCGTCGTCGTCCGGGCCGTTCGCCAGGAAGGCCGTCATGTCGGCCAGGCAGCGCTCGTGGTCAGGGAAGACCACATCCTCCTTGGAGGGGAAGTAGCGGAAGAACGAGCGCCGTCCGACACCGGCCAGCGCCACGATGTCGTCGACGGTGGTCTGCTCGTACCCCCGCTCGAGGAACAGCTGGAAGGCCGCCGCCACCAGGGCGTCCCGCATGGGCGGCTTCCCGGTGCCGGCCTCGGCTTTCTCGGAGCTCATGAGCGGGAACGTAGCACCCACGAGGCCACTCATGGCACTCAGTGCACTGATCAGGAGGTACTGAGTGCTCTGCCCACCGGGCCTGAGCGGTCTCTGAACCCCGGGCCCGGCAGCCGCGTATCTAGCGGCAGGACGATCCTCGAAGACGGGCACTCCCGGCCCGGACGAAGGAGAGCAGCGTGTCGACACCGTCCGAGCCCCGGCCGCCGCACGACGGCCCGGCCCTCGAACCCATCCGCGTCCTGCGGCCCCGCCGCACCGACGCGCTCGCTGAACTGATGCGGGAGTTCCGGCAGGACACCGGCCAGGAGCCGGGCGGCTACGAGTCCGTCGCGCTGCCCGGGAAGCCGCCGGCCGGCTCCGAGGCCCTGACGCAGGAACTCCCGCCCGTCGTCCGTGAGACCCGTCGGCGTACGGACGCCGCACCCCCCGGAGCCGGGCTGCGCCGCGCCGCCGTCGCGGTGGCCGTCCTCGCGGCCGCGGTGATCGGCTTCGGCGGTGCGCTCCTGCTCCACGGCGAGAAATCGGACGACAGCGCGGCGCCCGTGCCCGCGCCGCCCGCGTCCGCCGCCTCCACCCCCGACCCCACACCCACCCCACCCGCCACGGCACCCGTGGACCCCGACGGCGCCGGCACGCTGCGCGAGGGCGCCACCGGCCCCGAGGTGACCGAACTCCAGCAGCGCCTCCTGCGCATCCCGGACGTCTACCGGGACGGATCCACGAGTGGCCGCTACGACCCGACCCTCACCGCGGCGGTCGCCCGCTTCCAGCTCTGGTACGGCATCCGCGGCGACGAGACCGGCGTGTACGGCAACGACACCCGGGCCGCACTGGAGTCCCGCACCCCGGCGGGCACGAGCTGATGTGTGACCATGGCCGGCATGGACGAGTTCATCGACCGGCTGAACCCCGACATGTACGTGGTCACGGCCGCCGCGGGCGGTGAACGGGCGGGCTGCCTGGTCGGATTCGCCTCGCAGTGCTCGCTGCGGCCCGTCCGGTTCGTGGTGTGGCTGTCCGAGCTCAACCACACCTTCCGGGTGGCCCGGAACGCGGAAGTCCTCGCCGTGCACCTGCTCGGCCGCGACCAGCACGCCCTCGCCGAGCTGTTCGGTGGGCGCACCGGCGACCGGATGGACAAGTTCCAGGGCCTCCGGTTGCGGGAGGCGTACGGCGGGGCCCTCGTCCTGGAGGGCGTGCCGGCCTGGTTCGTCGGCCGGATCGTGACCCGCGCGGGCGGCGGCGACCACATCGGCTTCGTCCTCGACCCGGTCGAGTGGGGCGGACAGGGGGAGTACGGCGGGCCGTTGCTGCGCCTTTCCGACGCCGTCACCATCGACCCGGGTCACCCGGTCGGCTGACGCCGCTCCCCGTATATCGAACGCCGGGCAAGGACTGGGGAAAAGCGGCGCAGCGGCGGGAGCCCACGGCGTCACCCTGGGCCGGGGCGACGCACGAGGCGCCCGGACCGCCGACCGAAGGCCACGCCCATGAACGGCTCCCGCATCCCCGGCCTGGTGCTGCCCGCCCTGTTCCTGCTGGCCCTGCTCGTGGGCCTGTGGTGGTACTGGCGCCACCGCGGGGACTCGTGAGGCGGGCGTAGCCGCTACCGGCCCTGAACCCCGGGAACCCGGACGTCCACCACGCACACGTCGTCCCGCCGCACATCCGGCAGCATCCTCGCGAGCAGCGGCCCCAGCGACGCGGGCCCGTCACCGTGCGGAGCGGCCACCGCCTCGGCGAACTGTTCCAGACCCCGGTCGATGCTGTCCGGCGGGTGCTCGACCAGGCCGTCGGTGTACAGGATGAGCCGGTCGCCCGGGTCGAGACGGCACTCCGCCTCCTGGTAGACCGGCGTGGCGGACGCCCCGAGCAGCATGCCGCTGGGGCGGCGCAGATACCGTGCCTCGCCGTCACGCAGCAGCAGCGGCGGGGGATGCCCCGCCTGGGTCCAGACCAGGCGCCGACGGCGGGGGTCGTAGCGGGCGAGCACCATCGTGGCGGTCGCGTGGGAGTCGCGCGAGTGCAGCAGCAGCGTGTTCAGCCGGGCGAGCGCGCCGGTCAGCGACGAGCCCGTGATGACCATGCCCTTCGCGGTGAACCGGAGCTGTGCCATCGTGGCCACGGCGTCGACGCCGTGCCCGGCGACATCACCGACCACCAGCAGCGCGTCCCCGTTGGGCAGTTCGATGGCGCTGAACCAGTCACCGCCGACGTGCACATCCGACTGGGCCGGCAGATAGGCGACTTCGACGCGCAGCCCGGCCAGGTGCACGGGCCGGTTGGCCATCGGCAGCAGCGCGTGCTGGAGCCTGGAGGCCAGGGTCCGCTCGGCCTGGAGCACGTCGTGCTGCGTCAGGATCGCCCGCTCGCTCTCGACCAGGGCCAGTTCCGCCCGCCGCCGGGCGGTCATGTCCTGCAGGAAGCCGTGTACCTCGACGGGCGTTCCGTGCCGGTCGGCCACCGCCTCGGCCACCAGCCGCAGATGCCGGATGACGCCGTTCGTCCGGATCCGGAACGGCACGTCGAAGGGCCGCCCCTCGTGGACGAGTTCACCGACGGCGCGCGTCAGCGCGGGCGTGTCCTCGGGCAGCGCGAGTTCCGGCACCTCGGACAGGAGCAGCGGACCGTGCGCGGGGTCGCGGCCGACGAGGGAGAAGACCTGGGCCGACCAGGAGGCCTCCTGCGTGGCCAGGTTCCAGTTCGCCCAGCCGAGGTTGCCCAGCCGCTGCAGGTCCGCCAGCCGCTGCTCCTGCCGGTCGGAGGAGCCGTGCCGGATCCACGAGACGACGAGGGCGTCGCCCAGCTGCGCCACCCGTGCCGCGTACACGGACAGCTCGGCGACCCCCGCCACGACCTCCTCGTGCGCGAACGGCTCGCCCTCGTAGGTCTCGCCGGTTTCCAGCACCCGCAGACAGCCCCGCCACAGCGGCTCGGCCACCAGGGCCGGCCGCAGCTCCAGCAGCCGTCGCCCGGCCGGTTCCTCACCGGTCCGGCCCAGCAGGTCACCCACCTGGGCGGTCGCGGCCTCCACCTGGAAGTCCTCGGTCTCGCCCGTGACGTTCCGCAGCGGCGTCAGCAGCATCGCCGCGACCGGCAGTGCCTCGAACAGCGCCTGCACCGCGTCCGTGGCGGCGTCGGCGTCACGCTGGGGCGGGGTGTCGAAGGCGCGCAGCCGGCCGGCGCACAGCCCGGTGACGCCCCGCAGGTGTGCGCGGTCGCGTGGGGTGAACGCCCCGGCCCGGCCGCGCAGCACGCCGATGCAGACCTCGGCCGAGCCCGCGGCGGGCACGGGCAGCCAGGCACGCGAGCGCCACCGGTCGGGAGGGTCACCGATGAGCAGGTACTGCCGCTCGTCCGAGGCGAAGTCCTCCAGCCAGCGCGGCTGGCCCGCCCGCAGCGCGTCCAGCGCCGCCATTCCGCTCAGCGGCGGCACCTGGCACCACTGGGCCGCCAGCTTGTCGTCGATGCCCGCGTGCCCGATCAGTACGAGGCCGCCGTCGGGCCTGCGTGCGTAGATCAGGACCGCGTCCGCCGACATGTCGGGGCCCAGGTGCTCCAGCAGGCACCGGGCGAGGTCGTGCGGTGTCATCACCCGAACGAGGGCTTGGCCGAGGCGGGCCAGGGCGGCGGTGACGTCGTCCGGCGCGGCCGGCTGCTCCATGATCCGTGCCGTGGAGCCGGATGCCTCGACGCCGGATGCCTCGGTCGCCCCGCCCGGGCCGGGCGGTGTGGGCGCGAGAGTGCCCAGGGTGATCCAGCACTCCTCCAGCAGGGTGTGACGGGCGGCCTTGGCCCGCTGGAGCAGCTGCTCGCCCGCGGCGTCGGCGGAACACCCGGTCAGCGCCATCACCGCGCCCTTGGCCCGTTCCACGACAGCCGACATGGCCGCCTGGTCGCGCAGCCGGTCCAGTTCGGCGCGCTGCCGGGCGACGATCCTGGCCAGTTCGACCACGTCCGGTGCGGCACCGGGCTGCGCCGGCGTCACGGGCTCGCTCGTCACGCGTCGAGCATGGCACACCTGGCCCGGTTCGAAGACCGCCTTGTACGCACGGACTGCTCGCTCGTCCCAGGCGCCCCGTCGGTCGCATCAGACCCACGGTGGACCGTTCAACGGCCGTCATGCGGATACAGCCACAGCCGCAGCAGCCGGCTGAGCCGCGGCATCACCAGGTACGTCAGCACCGGCAGCAGCACCAGCGGGAACACGGCGGCGCGCAGGGGCAGCGGCCAGCCCCCGGTATGGGGGGTCACCAGCCACTGGACGAGCAGGGTGAAGGGGTAGGCGCCGAGGAAGGTCGTGAGGACCATCTTCCACCGGGGCGGGGCCTGCACGGCGGTGCCCGGCAGGCTGAACCAGGTCTCCATCCCGGTCGTCGACTGGCGTTCGCTGCTGACCTCGGTGGCGATGTCCCCGATCCGCCGGTGCCAGTGAGCGCGCTCCTCGGACTCCAGCCAGGCGGCGAGCCGGTGCTGATCGGACCAGCGCAGCACCGCGTGGTAGCGGTGGCCGTCCTCGGGGGTCAGCCAGGAGACGCCCTCGTTGCCGGGGAACTGTCTGGCGCAGCGGGTGATGCCGTGCGTCCACTCCTCGAACCGCTGCTCCCGGCCGGGGCGCACGTGCCAGGTCAGGACGGTGGTCACGGGTTCGCCGCGCCGTGCTGTGGTGGTGCTCATTCCCCCACGGGTGCCACGCGCGGCGCCGGTCATGCCCGGCGGCTCACGGCTGGCGGTTCGCCTCCACCAGGGCCTGGGTGACCGCCCGGACGCTGCGCGCGATGTGCTGGAGCTGCATGACCTCGGCCGCGTACAGCTTGATCGTGTGCTCGATGACCCCCTCGTGCAGGCCGAGTCCCGGCAGGTCGGCGCGGGCGGTCTGCAGGGCGGTGCGGGCGACCCGGATCTCGTTCTGGACCTGGATCTGGGCATGTCGGGCGAGGAGGACGGGGTGGCGGATGAACACGGGGTATCCGGCGTAGCGCGTGGGCACCAGCTCGCGCAGCCACTTGGCCGCCGAGCGCTCCCAGTCGTAGCTCCCGGGGGTCTTGACCTGGCAGGGCCAGTCCGGGCTGATGCGCGTAGTCGTCAGGTGCATGATCATCGCTTCCGGGTGTGCGGCGTCGTGAGGGTGGACGACGGGTCGGGGCGGCCCCGGCCTAGGGGATGGCCGGGGCCGCCACGGACACCCGGGACCCGGAGTGGGTAGGACCCGGCTCCACGGGTGCGGAACGGATCCGGAACGGCCGGGTCGCGATCCGTGAGCAGTATTTATATATGCCATCCGGTTTGCAAGGAGCATGAAAACATTCATGCGTGCTTTGTTGTGGATGGTCCCCCCGTGTGGTCCGCCGCCCGCCGCTCAGTCCCTGAGGAAGAACTGGTGCTGGTCGGCGACCTGCTCGTATTCCTCCAGCCGCGCCTGCGTCCGCTCCGGATCCGCGTCCGTCATGGCCTGCAGCAGCGCCGAGCACATCACGCCCGGGGCCGCGTAGGAGTCGAAGACCAGCCGCGATCCGGTCCCGAGGGCGAAGACGACGTCGGCCTCGTCCGCGAGCGGCCCGAGCGCCAGGTCGGTGATCAGGGCGACCTTGAGCCCGGCGCCCCGCGCGACCCGCACGGCCGTCAGGGTCTCCTGGGCGTGCCGGGGCATGGAGAAGGCCAGCACCCACGTACCACCCGCCTCACGTGACTGCAGCAGCGCGTCGTAGGCGACGCTGCCGCCCCGCGTCACGAGCCGTACGTCCGGATGGATCCGGCGGGCGGCGTAGGCGAAGTACTCGGCGAGCGAGACGGAGATGCGCAGCCCGAGCACCGTCAGGGGCGCGGACGACGAGAGCTTGCGGCCGACGTCGATGACGACGTTCGGGTCGGCCAGGTCCCGCCGCAGGTTCTCCAGGTTCTCGATCTCGGCGTCGACCGCCGCCTGCAGTTCGTTGCCGCGCATCTCCTCGGCCGGGCCGACGGCGAGGGTGCCCAGCGCGATCGACTGCAGCTTCTCCCGCAGCGCCGGGTAACCGCTGAAGCCGACCGCCGCGGCGAACCGCGTCACCGAGGGCTGGCTGACGCCGGCCCGGTCCGCGAGATCCGTGATCGACAGGAACGCCGCCTCGGTGATGTGCTCGATCAGGTACTGCGCGATGCGCCGCTGCCCCGGGGACAGCCGGGGCCGGTCGAAGAGTGCCCGGAGCTGGGCGGACGGGGAGACCTCCGCTTCCGGGGCGGCCTTCCCCGAGGTGATCGCGGATGCCTGTGCGCGTGCCTGCTGCGGCGATGGCACCGGTGCGCCTCCTTCGTCTCCCAAGGACGTTCAACATAGCTCACGCACTGTGGTGACCAGGGCTTCTCCAGGCAGCATGAGCCGGCCTGCGCGGGGATACCCGTACGCCCGGCGGGAACCCGCCGCCGCACACGACCCCGAGAGGAGCCGCCTTCATGACCGTCCCCGAGGAGAACCGGCCCAAGACGGACACCACCGGCGAACTGCTGGAACACCAGGACGACAGCCGCTCCCGGCCGCCGGGCGGGACCGGCCGCACGATGCGCGAGGCTCTGGAGGAGGCCGCGGTGCGCCCCGACGACTACGACGACCGCTAGGGCATCACCCGGCCACCGCAATCGAATCGACGACGCTTCCGGCAGGTGAGACGGCATGAGTGCGCTGAGTGCGCTGGAACAGACCCTGGAGAACCGCCTGGACGCGCTGTGGGCGCGGCTCCTCGGCAAGGAACCGGTCGAGGTCCTCGACGCCCTGCGGCGCGAGTGCGACGACAACGCCGTCGTGTGCGGTGAGGGCCGCGTCATGGTCCCCAACGCCTACGACGTGGAGCTGCCCGACGACGTGCACGACCATCTGACCCGCTCCGGCACCGATGTGGGCCAGGCCCTCACCGACAGCCTGTGCCGCCACGCGGAACGCCGCGGCTACGAATTCGCCGGCCCGCCGGCGATCCACGTGGCGAGGTGCCCCGACGTGCCCAACGGCCGCTACCGGGTGGCCGGAAGGGTCATGCCCCACGTGAGCGCGGACGGGTTCTTCTACGCCACCCACTGACCTGCGCGCGCCACGGCACTCAACGGCGATACAGCGTGATCGAGTGGCCGACGTCGTCCACGGGGCGGCTGCTGCCGATCAACTCTGCCAGCCGCCCCGTGGCCTTGGCGGCGGCCGAGTCCGACACCGCCAGCAGCCCCCGCACCTCACGGACCGGCACCCGCCGAGGGTCCGAGGCCTCGATGCCGTAGAAGGACGGCACGCCACTGCCCTTGTACACGAGCCACACCCGCTCGCCCGGGTACCGCTCACGCAGCCGGTCCGCGAGCCGTCCGAGGTCCTGGCCCCAGTCCACGTTCGAGTCGTGCAGCCACTCCCGGGTCCTGCCCGGCCCCCCGAACGCCTCGTTGGAGTACGGCAGATACCAGGGATACGCCCGCGCCGAACTGACGGCGGCCAAGGCCACCAGCACGGCCGCCCCCACGGTCACCCACCGCCGCCGCACCAGGAGCACGCATCCCGCCGCGACCGCGAGGAACAGCGGCAGGAACACGGCGTACCGGGTCCCGAAGTCCCGTGCCCCCTGCATGGCCGCCGCCAGCAGTACCAGGGGAGCGCCGAGCACATAGGGTGCGGCAGGCCGCAGCCGCCGGACCGCGACAACGGCCGCGGCGCCCCCGGCCCACAGCGCGAGCAGCCCCAGCGGCGTCTTCACCAGCAGCGCGGCCGGCAGGTAGTACCAGAGTGAGCCGTCGTAGAGCCGCCCGAACAGAAAGCCCTGCCAGAGCCGGTTCTCCAGCCCGAACTGCACGCGCATCCCGTCCCGGTAGGCCTCCGGGAACGGCATCATCCCGACCAGCAGCCCCCGCATCCCGCGCACCACCGGCACATGCTGCTCCGGAGTCCAGCGCAGCCGCGGATCGACCATCAGATACGTGACCCACACGACGGCGACCGCGACCAGCGCCACACCGCCGGCCGCCGCCACGGCCCGGCGCCGGCTGCCCCCGGACGCACGCCACACGGACACCGCGGCCAGCACCATCAGCACCGGTACGGCGGGCAACGTACTTATCTTCGTAGCCAGCGCGGCGCCCAGCGCCACTCCCGCGAGCGGCGCGTACAGCCGCGGTCTCCGGCGCGCCCGCCACATCAGCCACGCCGACGTCAGTACGAACCCGGCGGCCGGCACGTCGAGCGTGGCGAGCGAGCCGTGGGCGATGACGTCGGGGGAGAAGCAGTACAGCGCGAGTGCGACCGACCCCGCGGCGGGCCCGGCCAGTTCACGGGCGAAGGCGAACACCACCAGCCCGAAGGACAGGGTCAGCGCGATCACCGGAAGGCGGGCCCACAGCATCAGCCGCCACGGATCGTTCCCCGACTCGTACAGCAGATGCCGGCCCAACTGCCCCTGGTCCCCGGCGAAGGCGGGATCGACGTGCGGATCCGCGAGGGCCACCCCCGCGCCGATGACCAGCTTGCCGAGCGGCGGATGCTCGGGGTTGTGCCGCAGCCGGTGCTCGTGCACGTACTCCACGGCCGTGCCCACGTACACGGGTTCGTCGATCGTCGGGGTCTGCCGCACCGCGGTCGTGACCATCGCGAAGGCCATCTGGGCGAGCAGCACGGCCACCAGGAGCGGCACCGGCCACCGTCTGCCGGGCCGGCGTCTGCCGGGCCGGCGTGCGGCGTGCGCCGGTGCCGGGGGCGGGAGCGACACCGGCCGGGGAACGGCGGGAGCGATCCAGAGGTCCCTCATGGACCCACTCTGCATCAGCCCCCGCCGTAGAAAGCGCTACCGCCTCACGAGTCGCACCGACAGACCGTCAGCCGTGTGGACGGGCACGGCCCGCAGCGTCTCCGAGTCCAGCTCGACACGGTCGAAGCGGCCACGCAGCTGCCCGGCGGACAGGACGGGAACGGTCGTCCCCGCGACCGGCGGCCGCTCGGCGCCGAGCCGCAGCGACAGCACGCTGCCCCGGCCCAGCAGAACCCGCCGGTCCACCGTGAGGGCCGGGCCGCGGTGCCGGCGCAGCAGCAGTTCCAGCGTCGACTCGCAGTCCTGGACGTAGGAGCCGCGCACCCGCAGCACCTTGTCCGCGCGCAGCGTGCCGCCCGTGATCCGGACGTCACCCTCGCCCAGGGCGCCCGGCGACGCGGCGACCAGCGTGCCGGCCTCCAGAACGGTCCCGCCCTGGTAGCGGTTGTGGCCCGTCAGGGTGAGGGTGCCCGAGCCGCGCTTGGTCAGACCCCCGTCGCCCTCGATGTCGTTGCGCCAGCTGTCGGCCGTGTGGAAGCCACCGGCCGCCGCGTCCAGCGTCACGGTGACGTCCCGGTCGAAGGCGCCGTAACCGTCCGCCGCGGCGAAGAGGTTCAGCCGGCCCCACTGCTCGAAGCCGTCCAGCAGGACGTAGCCGGAGGGCAGGGCGGTCGTCCGCAGCACCTCGCGCCGCTGGGCCGCGGTCAGGTAGGGAAGCCGCGTCTCCAGCAGCACCTCCGCGCCCTTGGGCACGGTGAGCGGGTCCTTGCGGCCGCGGCGCGGCAGGATGTACGTCAAACGGGACCCGACCGCACGGGCGTTGGCCTCGCGGTCGGCGTAGGCGTCCCCGGCGCCCGGGTGGGCCCAGCCGTACAGCGTGTCCGCCGTCGTGCCGGTCCGCTGCGTGAAGTACGCGAGGGCCTGGGCACGGGCCGCGGCCTTGAGCTCCGCGTTCGCCGGGTCGGCCAGGGCCGCGGCCGTCAGGGCGGTGGCCATGATCCGGCCGCCGATGACGTCGACGGGGGAGTGCATGCCCGCCATGATCCGGGTGTGGCTCAGCTCGAACGTCCGCGTCACCAGCTCCTGGAACCGCTCCGGCACCGCGTACGCGAAGGCCAGACCGGCCAGGTGGAAGGCGTTGGTGTGGCCGCTGGGGAAGCCGCCGTCCTCCTGCGCGTTCTCCGAGCGCTGACGCAGCAGCTGCGGGGCGACGACGACGTCCGAGTCGTACACCGGGTAGCCCAGCGCGTCCTTCTTCCCGGTGTCGACGACCTCGCTGTCCTCGTTCATCCGCCACGGACGCGGGTACTGGAAGGCGAACTTGCCCGGGTTGCCCGAGGCGAACGGCCCGCGCACGGTGTCGACCAGCTTGGCCACCTGGCCGAGGTCCGAGTCGTACGAGCCCGCCCCGATGGCGGATCCGGCCGGGGCGTCGGCGGGCAGGGTGTCGTGGATCTTCCCGTCAGGTGTGCCGTCCGGGGCGGTGGTGATCGACGTGACCGCCTTGGCGCCCTCCTTGTAGAGCTCGGCCAGCGGACCGAGACCGGCGATCATCGCGTAGCTCTGGTGCTGGCGGTCGTAGAGGAAGGCCTCCTTCGCCTGCGCCTCGGTGCGGGCCTGCGTGAGGCGGGCGCAGTAGCGCATGTTGGCGCGCAGCACCTCGCGGTCCAGGACCCGGCCCGTGTTCCAGGCGTCGCCGGTCTTCCATACCTTCGACATACCGCTCAGGACCCGGACGACTGCGTTGGTCTCCGGGGTCAGGTTGGTGAGGACGTTCGACTTGTAGTCGTCGACGAACGCGGCGAAGCCCGTTGCGGCCTTGGCGTCCGCGGCGCCGAGCCACGTGGCGACGGTCGGTGCGGCGAGCAGGGCCGCCGAGGCACCGAGGGAGGTCCTGAGGAAGCCCCGCCTGTCGACGGTGGCGGGGGAGCGGTGCCCGGCTGATGACGGCATGAGTGTGCCTCTCTGGAGTTCTGCGAGGGAGGTGACGTGGCGTTGCGCGACGGTGCTTCGGCCGTGCGGCCGGGGAGGTGATGCGGCATGTGCGACTTCTGGTGCCTCTGGCGACTTCTGTGGCACCTGTTGCGTACGAGCGAAGATCTACGGCCGTGTGGTGACCCCTCGGAGAGAGGTCGGCCACCGGCCGGTGGCCGGAAGGTGAACGGCGGCAGCCCGGCTCACAGAAGCGAACGGGCCAGGGCCAGCGCGCCCTCGACCGGCGGCACCCGCAGCCGCTGCGGCCGGGCCCCGGGCAGGGACTCGGCGAGGGCGGAGGTGAACGCCTCGTACAGCGCGGGCTGGGCGAGCACCGTGCCGCCCGCCACCACCACGTCGTCCACCGGGACCCCGCGCACGGCGAGCCGAGCGACGAGCCCGGCGAGTGCGCGGCCGCCGTCGGCGATCACGGTCCGGGCGAGCGGCGAGCCCGCCTCGGCGGCGGCGAACACGGCGGGGGAGCGGCGGCCCCACTCGGCGGAGACGTCCGCGGCGGCCTCCAGGGCCGCGCCGAGCGCGGGTACCTCGGCGACCCCGAACGCGGCGACCAGGCCGGCCGCCAGTGCGTCGGGCTCCTCGCCGCGGTCGTGCGCGGCCCAGACGGCCCGCGCGGCCTCACGGACGAGGCCGGCCGCGCCGCCCTCGTCGCCGAGCACCGCGCCCCAGCCGCCCACCTGGACCGCGGCGCCGTCGGGCAGCCGCCCCACCGCGACCGAACCGGTACCGGCGACCAGACCGACGCCCTTGTCCAGCCCCGCGGCCGGTACGAGCAGTTCGGCATCGCCCACGACGAGCGCGGGCACCCCGAGCCGCTCCTGAAGGGCGGTCCGGATGCCCGCGCACTGGCGTGGCGTCTCGCAGGCGTGACCGCCCACGGCGAGCGCGGACGGTCGTACATGAGACGGCAGGGCGTCGGCGACCAGAGCGGCCAGCCAGTCGGCGGCGGCCTCGGGGTCGTGCGGTCGCCACCCCGTACTGCTGCGCACACGGTCGACGGTGTCCTCGTCGCCCGCGAAGGCGCGCAGATGCGTCTTGGTGCCGCCCACGTCGATACCGACCGCGTAAGGCGTGGAGTCCTGCACGGGTCCTCTTTCGTCGTTGCGCGGCACGGCGACGGCAGGCGAACCGCGCGTCGGACCACGGCAGTTGAAGAGGTAGGGAAGCCCCGGGACGGGCTTCTGCGGAACACGGCAGGCGAGTACCGTGAAGTTCGTTAGGAAGTTAACTAACGAAGTAGGGTGCGTCAAGAGGCACGGAATTCCCGATGCCGCGCGACTCTCGCGGCCGCCCTGCTCGGCCGCTGCACGACCTGGGGAGACCATGCACCTGAGTGAGAGTGCCCGTGTGGTGTTCGACGTACTGGCCGGGACGGGTACGGCCACCCGCCCCCAGCTGGCGGCCGGTGCGGGCCTTTCCAAGCCGACCGTCTCCACCGCCGTGGCCGAACTCGAGGCCGTCGAGCTCGCCGCCCACTCCGGGCGGGCCTCCGGCGGCACCGGCCGCAGCGCCGCCGTCTACCGGCTCGGCCCGGCCGCCGGCGCCGTGCTGGCCGTCGACCTGGGCCCCGCCAAGACCCGGGTGCGCAGTTGCGCCCTGGACGGCACGCTGCTCGCCGAGGGCACCGGCTCCCGGCAGGAGGCCGCCGGCACCGTCCGCAAGGTCCTCGACGCGCTGCCCGCCGGGGCCCCGCTGCGGGCCGTCGTCGTCGCCGTCGGTGATGTCACCATCCGCGACGGCGAGGGCGCCGGGGAACGCCCCGCGACCGCCAAGGCCGGCCCCGTCTTCGACGCCATGGCCGTCGCGCTGCCCGAGGGCGTGCCCGTCCACCTGGAGAACAACGTCAACTGCGCCGCCCTGGCCGAGCTGCACGAAGGGGCCGCCGTCGGCCGCGACACCTTCGGCTACCTGCGCATCGGCGTAGGCATCGGTCTCGCCGTCGTCATCGGCGGCCGGGTGCTGCGCGGTGCGAACGGGGCCGCCGGTGAGGTCGCCCGGCTGCCCTACCCCTGGGACGAGAGCCACGCCCCGCGCCACGAGGGCCTGGAGCAGCGCATGGGATCGCGCACGCTGCTGCGCAGGGCGGCCGAGGCCTGGCGGGCGACCGACGGCCCCTGCCCGCGCACCGCCGAGCGGCTCCTCTCCCTGGCCGGGCAGGGGCATGCCACGGCCCGGTCCGTGATCGACGCGCACGCCGCGGACGTGGGCCGGCTCGGCGCCGCCGTCGCGGCCGTACTGGACCCCGGCCTGATCGTGCTGGGCGGCGGCACCGGCGCGGATCCGCAGCTCCTGCCCGGGGTGCGGGCCGAGCTGGCCCGGCTGAGCTGGCCCACCGAGGTGGTCAGCAGCGTGGTGGGCGACACCGGCACGGTGGCGGGCGCCAGCAGGCTCGCGGTCGCCCATGGAATTCAAACCGTGACCGGAGCTGTGCGGGCGAAGCATTGACGGCTGCGCCATCGGTCTGCCAATGTCCGGACAAGCGCTTTCTGAGTCGGCCGGGACGCCGACTCCGGGTGAGCCTCCCGCCCGTACGTGAAGTACGGCAGCCGCACGAGGGCGTGCTTGTGCGGTGCCGGCCGTCATGGCCGGGGACGCCACCCGTCAAGGCGACGCGGCTGGGCGAGGCCGTGCCCCCGGAAAGCGAAATTTCCTGCAAAATGCACCCGTGCCGCCTCGGCTGGCGCCGTGCTTCTTCCGCTACGACGAAAAGGGATTGAAGATGACCAGTCTGGGTGTGCGGCGCTCGCGCCGGCTCGGCCGCGGCGGCATACGCCGCGTAGTTCCCCTCGCGGCCGTGGCCACGGCGGGTGCCCTCCTGCTCTCCGCCTGCGGGTCGGAATCCGGCTCGGGCGGGACCTCCAAGTCGCTGACGTTCTGGATCTCCACGGTTCCGGGGCAGGACGCGGGCTGGAAGAAGATGGTGGCGCAGTACAAGAAGGAAACCGGCGTCAAGGTCAAGCTCGTCAACATCCCCTACGACGGCTACGACGCGAAGCTGCGCAACGCCGCGCAGGCGAACTCCCTGCCCGACGTGGCGGCGGTTCCGAAGCTGGACCCGATCTGGGCGAACAAGCTGATCGACCTCGGCTCCATCGCCAACAAGAAGAGCAACAAGATCAACAAGAACTTCATCGCCAAGGACTCGTCCGGGAAGGTGCTGTCCATCCCCTCGGACGTCACCGCGTCCGGCCTGTTCATCAACGAGACGCTGTTCAAGAAGGCCGGCGTCTCCGTCCCGGCCTCGCCCCAGAAGACCTGGACCTGGACCGAATTCATCAAGGCGGCGGACGAGGTCCGGGAGAAGACCGGCGCCAAGTACTCCCTCACGTTCGACCAGTCGCCCTCCCGGCTCCGCGCCATGGTGTACGAGCTCGGCGGGAAGTACGTCCACGCGGACTCCTCCGGCAAGTTCTCGGTGGACGCCGCGACCAAGAAGGCCGTGAAGCGCTTCGTCGAGATGAACGACGACAAGACCATGCCGAAGTCGGTGTGGACCAGCGGCGCCGACCCGTCGGCCATGTTCCAGAGCGGTGACGTGGTCGCCTACTGGTCCGGCGTGTGGCAGGTGCCCGCCTTCGCGGAGAGCATCACGAAGTTCGACTGGGCGAGCGTCCCGACTCCCGCCGAGCCGGTGCAGGCCAGCGACGTCAACAGCGGCGGCATGACGGTGGGCTTCAACAACAACGCCGACGCGGCCGCCGCCGCGACGAAGTTCTTGTCCTGGCTGTACGAGCCGGCCCACTACCAGGCGCTGTGCGAGGCGTCCGGGTTCCTGCCCGTCGAGAGCGGTCTGAACCCGAAGTACCCCTTCAAGTCCGATGCGGCGCAGGCGGCGTTCAAGCTGTACAACGAGTCGATCCCGCTGTACGCCCCGATCTCCGGCTACTTCAACACCGCGCAGACGAACTGGGTGCTGAAGGGCAAGAGCCTCACCGAGGACCCGACCAAGACGGAACTCGGCAAGGCGATCAACGGCCAGCAGTCGGTCGACAAGGCGCTGGACAACATCGTGGCCGGCTACAACCAGCAGGTCGGCGGCTGAGCGCAGGCCGACAGGCCCGGGCGGCGGAGTCGAGACACCGCCGCCCGGCCTCGGGAACCCACGCGATGCCGGGCTCATGGCCTGAGCCCACCGGAACCCATTCCACCAGCACGGAGTCAGGAAGATGACCAAACGCGCCCCGGACGTGTCCGCGAGCCCGCCCAGGAGCCGCAGTAAGTACACCCTTGCGCCGCTCGTCCTCATCGCGGCCAACGCCGTGCTCTTCGCGCTGTTCTTCGTCTGGCCGGCGGTGATCGGGCTCGTCTACTCCTTCACGAACTACACGGGCGTAGGGGCGTTCCAGTTCGTCGGACTGGACAACTACCAGAACCTGTTCGGGGACTCCACCTTCTTCAGCGCGCTGACCCGGACGCTGCTGTACACCGTGCTCTTCGTTCCGCTGAACTTCGTGTTCTCGCTGCTCATCGCCAACGTGCTGGTGAGCAAGCACGCCAAGGGCGTGTCGGTCGCCCGCGTCTTCTTCTTCATTCCGTGGCTTCTGTCGCCCATCGTCGTGGGTGTCCTGTGGCGGTGGCTGTTCGGTGAGAACTTCGGACTGGTCAACCACGTCATCGAGACGCTCGGCGGAAGTGCCGTTCCGTGGCAGTCGAACGCGGACCTGTCGCTGATGGTGGTGGTGGCGGCGGCGTCCTGGGCCTGGACGGGCTTCTCGATGCTGCTGTTCATCGCGGCGATCAAGAACGTACCGGCGTCGTACTACGAGGCGGCCTCGCTCGACGGCGCCGGGCCATGGCGCCAGTTCGTCAGCATCACACTGCCGAGCATCGCGCCCACTTCCTTCATCGTCATCCTGCTCAACACGATCCACGCGATGAAGGAATACCCGCTGTTCGCCTCCCTCAACAACGGCGGACCCGGAACGTCGAACAATCTACTTGTTCAGTACATCTATCAGACCGGCTTCAAATCGGGCCAGATCGGCTACGCGAGCGCCGCGTCGTTCGTGCTCATGCTCATCCTGATGGCCGTCGCGATCATCCAGCTGATCGTCAACCGGCGGGTGGAGAACCGATGACAACCACAGACATGCCACGCCCGGTCGACTCCGAGCCCGGACGGGCTGTTCCCAAGAAGCGGCCCCGCGGCGCGGCCGGCGGTGGGCTGCGGCGCGCGGTGCCCGCGACGACACTGCTGTGGGTCCTGGCGGCCGTCTACGGGTTTCCGGTGCTGTGGTTCGTCCTCAGCTCCTTCAAACCGGCGGGAGACTTGTTCTCCTCGCTGACGCTGTTTCCGGAAGACCCCAGCCTGTCGGGCTACAAGGCAGCCTGGAACGGCGCCAACTTCTCCCAGTACTTCATCAACACGGCCATCGTGTGTGTGATCGCGACGATCCTCACGGTGGGAGTCAGCTGCTGCACGGGGTACGCGCTGGCCAAGTACGACAACAAGTGGCTCAAGGTGTTCTTCATCGGCATCCTGGCCACGACGATGCTGCCGTCCGAGGTCATGCTCGCCCCGCAGTTCCTGGTGGTCCGCGACCTGGGCCTCTACAACTCGCTCGCAGGCATCATCTTCCCGGCCTTGCTCACCGCGACCGGATGCTTCATGTTCCGCCAGTTCTTCCTGACGGTCCCGGACGAGCTCATCGAGGCCGCCCGCATCGACGGCGCCCGCGAACTGTCGATCTTCCTGCGGATCATGGTGCCGATCTCCCGGCCCATCATGCTGACGCTCGCCATCCTGTCGTTCCAGTGGCGGTGGAACGACTACATCTGGCCGCTGCTGATGCTCAACGACCCCGCGAAGTTCACCGTGCAGATCGGTATCCAGAGCCTCGTCGGGGCGCAGAACATCAACTGGTCGGTGGTGCTCGGCGGATCGGTCATCTCCATGATCCCTCTGATCCTCGTCTTCCTGGTGTTCCAGCGTTACGTCATGAACGCCGACATCAACGCCGGACTGAAGGACTGACCGTGCCCACGCACCTCCCCCACCAGCGCGGCCCGTTGCACGACCTGCCGGACACCCCGGAGGCCTACGACGCCGTCCTCGCCGAGGTCACCGAGCAGGCCCTGGCCCGCATGACCCCGGAGGGCAACCTCGAACACCCCGACTGCGTCGACGACATCGGCGACACGTCCCTCGGCGTCACGTCGCTGCTGGCCCTCGCCTGGCAGCGGAGCAAGGACCCCCGGCTGCCCGACGCGGTACGCCGCAGCCTCGCCTTCCACCTGGACGAGCGGGTGTACACCGAGGACAACCCCGGCTACCCAAACCTCCGGGTACGCAACTCCGCTCTCCCGTACGCCCGTTACACCCTGGCGGCCGGTGCGCACCCCATCGGTGACTGGCCGAGCACGGTGTGGGCCCTGCTTCAGGCGGTCAACGTCCTGGACGCGGCGGACGGCCTCGTCGACGACGCACAGCGCACGCGGCTCGTCTCGGTGGCGCACGGCTACTGGCGCTGGCTGACGGAGGTGACGTTCTTCAACCCGCAGGAGGCCGGCAACCAGGCCATCGGCTGCGTCGTCGGCGGCCTGATGCTGGCCCCGCATCTGCCGCCCGCCGAGGTCGAGTCGGTGCGGCGGGAGGCGGTGCGGCTGTACGAGGACGAGATCCGCGCCCACCGGGTCCGCGACCGCGGCGCCCTCCTTCCGCCCGAGCACGGCGGTGCCTACGACAACAACTACGGCCCGATCTCCCTGTCCTTCCTCGCCCAGGCCCACCGGGTCAGCGGCGAGGAGATCTTCGCCGAGGACGGCGACGCACTCGCCCGCTACCTCGACGCCCGCCTCACCAGCGGCGGTTTCGACAACGGCGGCCCCCGCTACAGCGAGCAGCACTCCGCCTTCGAATCGGTGCTGGGCCTGCGCTACTTCGGCGCCCGTATCGGCTCCGACCTGGGCCGCTACCGGGGAGACGGCCGCTGGGCCCGGCACGCCTGCAAAGCGGACGGCGGGGTCGACGGCCACTTCGCGTGGATGCTGGTCTGGCAGATCCAGGACACCACGCGCTGGCACCGGGTCCCGTCAGCGGCGCCGGCCCGTCACCAGCTCCGCGCGGGCTCGGTGTCGGTGGCCTTCGACAGCCGCATGACCCCGTCCCTGGTCGAGGCGGCGGGCACGTACTACCTGCCGGCCGCGGTGAACCGCCAGCACGGCTTCGGCCCGGTCGTCGACGGCTTCCTGATGTGCCGACCGATGGGCGAGGTCCGTGTCCGGGACGTGGTGGCCGAGGGCCTGCGGGCGAAGCTGGTCACCAAGCCGGTCGTCGGCCGCGACCACGTCCTGCGCCACATCCGGTCCCTGTACGTCACCGACGGCACGACCCTGTGGACGACGGTCGCGGTGGAACGCCTCCCGGGCACGCCGTACCTGCTGGCCGGCCTGCCGTACGCCGCCGACGACGGCGACCGGGTCCGCAGGACCGCCGAACCCCGGGTGACGTCGGCCGGTGACCTGCGCCTGACCCACCCGGACCCGGACGACCCGCACCACTTCGACGCCCGCACGGACCTCACGCAGGAGCGGGCCGCCTTCGCCCTGGCCGCCGACCCCCGCGGCTACGGCAACCCCGACGAGGGCTGGCGCCACCTGGTCGCCTCGACGGCACTGGAGGCCGAACCCGCCCCCGGAGCCCCCGAGGACCTGCACGTCTTCGCGGTCCGCTACGGCCCGCACGACAGCGCCTTCACACCGGCGTTCGAGCGCGACGGTACGGCCCTGAGGGTCCGCACCGAGGCCTTCACGGCCGTCATCGGTGATCCGGCCGGGGACGCCGCCGGGGAACCGGAGCTCACGCTGTCCGGGTGAGGCGGCCCTGCGGACCTGTCGCCCAGGGATCTGGCCGCTGCATCCATCAACAGCGTGTACCTGTCCTCGAACGGCTTCCTCTCCAGCCGCTCCCGGTCGACCGCCGGCACCGTGATGTCCAGCGTCATGTTCACGCCCCCCCACGCGGCAGGGCCGACTCGGGCACCACCAGGTCGGCCCGCCCCCGGGTCGTCGCGACCAGTTCCGCGTTCCGCTCGTCCGAGCGTGACACCCAGGCCACCGCCTCCTCGTGCGTCTTGCCGAACTCCTCGTGGCGGGTGACCAGCCGGCGGACGCGCTCGCGTTCGGGCACCTCGCAGAACCACACCTCGTCGAGGAGAGGGCGGACGCGGGGCCAGGCACCGGTGGTCAGGAGCAGGTAGTTGCCCTCGGTGATGACCAGCCGGGCGGTCGGAGGTACCGGGATCGCGCCCGCGACCGGCTGTTCCAGGACGCGTTCGAAGCCGGGGGCGTACACGACGTCGTCGTCCGTCTCCTCGCGCAGCCGCCCCAGCAGCGCCGCGTACCCGGCCGCGTCGAAGGTGTCGGGCGCGCCCTTGCGGTCTCGCCGGCCGAGTCGCTCCAGTTCGGCGTCGGCGAGGTGGAAGCCGTCCATGGGGACGTGCGCGACCCAGGGGGCACCGGTGCCGTTCAGCTTCCGCACCAGATGCTCGGCGAGTGTCGACTTGCCCGCGCCGGGGCTGCCCGCGATGCCGAGGATCGCGCGCCGGCCGCCCCGGGGGAGGGCACGGGCGCGCAGGACGAGGTCGTCGAAGGTGAGCGGCACAGTGGAGAGTGTGTCACCCGCGCCCGGTGTGAACTGGCGTGCTCGGGCCCATGTGGCGTGCGCCACTCACTGGAACATCGCCGGGTGGGGAACCGGTCCTGTATGACGCAGCTCGGTCTTCCCGAAGACATCCACGCCTGTCTGTTCGACCTCGACGGCGTCGTCACCAAGACGGCCGTCGTGCACGCGGCCGCCTGGAAGGAGATGTTCGACGCCTTCCTGCGCGAGCGCGACGGCGCGGACTTCCGGCCGTTCGACGCGGCGGACTACGACGAGTACGTCGACGGGCGACCACGCGCCGACGGGGTGCGCACCTTCCTCGCCTCCCGCGGCATCGATCTGCCCGACGGCGCCCCGGACGACCCGCCGGGGGCCGAGACCGTGCACGGACTGGGCAACCGCAAGAACGAGCTGGTCCTGGAGAAGATCCGCACCGACGGGGTGGAGGCCTACGACGGCACCCTGCGCTATCTGGAGGCCGTCCGCGCGCGCGGACTCAGCACCGCGATCGTCTCCTCCAGCGCCAACTGCCGTGACGTGCTCCGCTCGATCGGCGCCGAGCACTTCTTCGACGTACGCATCGACGGCGTCGTCGCCGCCGAGCGCAAGCTCCCCGGCAAGCCGCACCCCGACACGTTCCTGGCCGCCGCGGAGGACCTCGGTGTCGAGCCGTCCGCGGCGGCCGTCTTCGAGGACGCCCTGGCCGGCATGGACGCGGGCCGTGCGGGCCGCTTCGGGTACGTCGTCGGAGTGGACCGGGTCGGGCAGACCGAGGCGCTGTACCGGCACGGCGCCGACATCGTGGTGAAGGACCTCGCCGAACTGGGGGACGCGGAGTGATCACGCAGCGGGCGTACGACGTCGAGCCCTGGACCGTACGCGAGACGGAACTCAACCTCGACGTCCTGGCCCAGGGCGAGTCCGTCTTCGCGCTGTCCAACGGCCACATCGGCTGGCGCGGCAACCTCGACGAGGGCGAACCGCACGGCCTGCCCGGCTCCTACCTCAACGGCGTCCACGAACTGCACCCGCTGCCCTACGCCGAGGCCGGCTACGGCTACCCGGAGTCCGGCCAGACCTCCATCAACGTCACCAACGGCAAGGTGCTGCGGCTCCTGGTCGACGACGAGCCGTTCGACCTGCGCTACGGGCGGCTCGTCACCCACGAGCGGACCCTCGACCTGCGGCGGGGAGTCCTTGAGCGAGTGTGCGAATGGACCTCGCCGGCCGGCTCCACCGTCCGGGTGCGCTCCACACGGCTGGTGTCCCTCACCCAGCGCGCGATAGCCGCCGTGGCGTACGAGGTGGAGCCCGTCGACAGCCGGACCCGCGTGGTCGTCCAGTCGGAACTCGTCGCCAACGAGAGCCTGCCCGAACCGGACGGCGACCCGCGTGCCGCCAAGGCGCTGAAGTCGCCGCTGGAGCCGGAGGAGGACCTCGCCTCGGGCAGCCGGCTGCGCCTGGTCCACCGCACCCGCCGCAGCGGACTCCGGGTCGCCGTGGCCGCCGACCACACCGTCACCGGTCCCGAACGGACCACCACGAGCAGCGAGAGCAACGTGGACGTGGCCCGGCTGACCATCACCTCCGTGCTGGAACCGGGGGAGCGGCTGCGCGTGGAGAAGCTGGTCGCGCACGGCTGGTCCGGCGTCCGCTCCCGGCCCGCCATGAGCGACCAGGTCGAGGCGGCCCTCGCTGCGGCCGGGCACAGTGGCTGGCAGGGGCTCCTGGAGGACCAGCGGGCCTGCCTCGACGAGTTCTGGGCGCGCGCCGACGTCGAGATAGACGGTGACGCGGAGATACAGCAGGCCGTCCGCTTCGCCCTGTTCCACGTCCTGCAGGCCGGCGCCCGCGCCGAACAGCGCGCCATCCCGTCCAAGGGCCTCACCGGCTCCGGTTACGACGGCCATGCTTTCTGGGACACCGAGGCGTTCGTGCTGCCGCTGCTGACCTACACCGCGCCGAAGTCCGCCGCCGAGGCCCTGCGCTGGCGCCTCGCCACCCTGCCGGCGGCCCGTGAACGCGCCACCCAACTCGGCCTGCGCGGGGCCGCGTTCCCCTGGCGCACCATCGACGGCTCGGAGGGCTCCGCCTACTGGCCGGCCGGCACGGCGGCCTTCCACGTGGGCGCCGACATCGCCGACGCCGTCGTGCGGTACGTGGCCGTCACCGGCGACGAGACCTTCGAACGCGAGGTCGGCGTGGAGCTGCTGGTGGAGACCGCGCGCCTGTGGCGCTCCCTCGGCCACCACGACGACCGGGGCACCTTCCACATCGACGGCGTCACCGGTCCGGACGAGTACAGCGCCATCGCCGACGACAACACGTACACCAACCTCATGGCCCGGGCGAACCTGCTGGCCGCCGCCGACGCCTGCAAACGCCACCCCGACGAGGCCGCGCGGCTCGGCGCCGACGAGGAGGAGCGGGCCGCCTGGCGGGACGCCGCCGAGGCCATGAACGTCCCCTACAACGAGGAACTCGGCGTGCACGAGCAGCACGCCGGCTTCACCCGCTACCAGCGCTGGGACTTCGACCGGACCGGCCCGGACCAGTACCCCCTGATGCTGCACTTCCCCTACTTCGACCTGTACCGCAAACAGGTCATCAAACAGGCGGACCTGGTCCTGGCGATGTACACCTGCGGCAGCTTCTTCGAGGAGTACTTCGACGAGGAGCAGATCGCCCGCAACTTCGCCTACTACGAGCCGCTGACCGTCCGCGACTCCTCCCTGTCCGCCTGCGTCCAGGCCGTCATGGCCGCCCGGGCCGGCCATCTCGACCTGGCCGGCGACTACACGGCCGAGGCCGCGCTGATGGACCTCGGAGACCTGGAGCACAACACCCGCGACGGACTGCACATCGCCTCGCTGGCCGGTACCTGGATGGCCCTGGTCGCCGGGTTCGGCGGCATGCGGTGCAGCGACGGCACCCTGCGGTTCGCGCCCCGCCTGCCCGAGCGGTACAGCCGGCTCGCCTTCACGGTGGGCTTCCTCGGCCGGTGCCTGCGCGTGGAAGTGACCGCCGGCCAGGCCACGTACTCCCTGAACTCCGGCATGCCCCTGACCCTCCGGCACCACGGCACCGAGCTGACGGTCGGCGAGGACGCCCCCGCCTCCCTGCCCATTCCCGAGCTGACCCGCCGCCCGGCCCCGGGCCGGCCCCCGCACCGCGCCCCGAACGCCCGCTGACCCACGTCCCCGGGTCAGGCACTTGGCCGAGTATCGCCCTGCACGCACCCGCCCCGCGGGTTAGCTTGATCGGGATTTTCCGATGATCAGGGTGAAGGGGCGGTCCATGCCTGATGGCGCGAACGCCATCCTCGTTCGGAGGCGGAGACGCGAACAGGCGGCCGGGTCGCGTTCCACCGGCAAGGTGCGCGGCAGCCGGCCGCTCGCCGCGCTGGCCGCGGTCTTCGTCCTCGCGCAGCTCCTCCTCGTCCGGCCGGTGCTCGGCCTCGGCTGGGACGAGATCGTCTACGTCAGCCAGGTCACCTCCCACCACCCCGCTGCCTTCTTCAGCGCCCCCCGCTCCCGCGGTGTCTCGCTGCTGGTCGCGCCCGTCGCGTCCTGGTCGTCGTCCGTCCCGCTGCTGCGCGTCTACCTCGCCCTGCTGTCCGGCGTGGCCCTCTTTCTGGCCCTGCGCGCCTGGCGGGGCCTGTTCCCGACCCGCGTCCTGGTCGTCGGCGGGGCCCTCTTCGCGTCCCTGTGGATGACCCTCTTCTACGGTCCGCAGGCCATGCCCAACTACTGGGTCGCGATCGGGGCCCTGATCAGCGTCGGCTGCTTCCTGCGGGCCCGGGCGGAACGTTCCGCCTCGGGGGTCCTCCGGGGTCTCGCGGCCGGTGGCGCACTCATGGCGTGGATGCGTCCGACCGACGCGGTCTACGTGGCCGTGCCGCTGCTCGTCGTCGCCGTGGTGCGCCGCCACTGGCGACTCCTGCTGGTGCTCGCGGCAGGCCTCGCGGCCGGTGCCGTGCCGTGGGTGATCGAGGCGTACGTCGGACACGGCGGTCTGGGGGAGCGGCTGGCGGAGGCCTCCCGGATCCAGGGCGGACTGGGATGGCAGATCGCCGTCGACGACCAGCTGCGCAGCCTGGGCGGACGGGCCCTGTGCCGGCCGTGCACCGGGTCGATGCCCAGCCCCCTGGTCACCCTGTGGTGGTTCGCCCTGCCCGTCCTGGCCGGCCTCGGGCTGGTCGTCGCGGCCCGGGCCGGGCGCCTGGAACGGACCCTGGTCCCGCTGGCCTGCGCCACCACGGCCGCGCTGCCGTACCTCTTCATGATCGGCTACGCGGCGCCGCGCTTCCTCCAGCCGGCCTACGCGCTGCTCGCGATCCCGGTCGCCGACGCCCTGTGGCACCTGGTCAGAACCCCGCGCGGAACCTGGCGTCCGGTGGCCGCCACACTCGTCGCGCTCTGCCTGGCCGGGCACCTCGCGGCGCAGCTCGCCGTTCTGCACGGCGCCGTGTCCCGCAACACCGAGAGCCGCCGCGACTGGGGCCGCACCGCCGGCTCACTGCACCGGCTCGGTGTCCGCCCGCCCTGTCTGCTCACCGGTCACGAGGCCATCCCCATCGGCTACTACACCGGGTGCTCCTCGGGGGCGACGTCGGGCAACAACGAGAACATCACCTCGGCCGGCATCCTGCGCACCGCGGACCGTCTCCCGGTCGCCCACCTCGCACCGGCCGGCGGCACTCCGCCCCGCTACGCCCGCTCCTGGCCCGTCCACCGGATCTCGGACCTGGACGTCCGCGTCGCACCGGGGCCCTGACGCCGAACGCCGCGCTTCCCGGTCGCCCGGCACCGGCAGGAGCCGGACCCGGCGCGGAGACGTGACACCCCGGGGAAGACCGCCGGCACCGCGGAGTTTCCGGTCAGGTGCGCACGCCTGGCCGCAGCCCCCTGCGCCACGTGACGAGCTGCTCCTGCGCGGCGCCCGTGTACGGCCACGGCGTCCGCATGCTGGTCCGAAGGACGTTCGCGCGCCTCCCGGCAGGGCGACATCCGCCGAGGTTAGAGCCCGCGTAACGGGAAACGCGGAACGGACAGGCGAGACGAACGAGTCGAGCAGCGCGACAGGAAGGCAGGAGTGATGGGCACGGAACCGATGCGCCCCGAACCGATGGCGGACGACGCGTACCAGCCCACCGGGACCAACGAGGAGCAGGAGGACGCCGCGCCGCTGGACCTGCAGGACGCCATCGACGAACGGACGTACGACGACACTCTCGACGAGGGCTACTCCCCGCCGGAGAAGCCCCTCGGCGTCACCAAGCGCGGCACCACCGCCGCCGAGCAGCACGAGGGCGAGACCCTCGACGAACGGCTGGCCCAGGAGGTCCCCGACGTGTCCGCCGAGCCCGCCGGGGACGGCGTCGGCGACACCCCGGACAGCGACGGCGAACCGGTGGACCCCGAAGCGGGCACCGAACGCGCCGGCCGCCTGGTCGCCCCGGACGAGGGCGCCCACGCCGACACCACGAAGGAGACCGTCGCGACCGACGTCGGAATCGACGGCGGAGCGGCCGGCGCGGAGGAGGCCGCCGTGCACGTGGTGGAGGACGACAGCGCCCTGCCCGGGGACGACGGCGGGGTGTGACCCGCCCGCCGGCGTGAGGTCACGCCGGCACGCGCCAGGCCACCGGACCCGTACGCATCCGCGCCGGGCCGGTGGCCTTCCGTGTGCCCCGGCTAAGGCAGCAGCTTCTCGAGGGCGGCGGGTCCCTCCGCAGCCAGCTTGCGCTTGGCCCACTCGATGGTGTGCGGGGTGAGGTCCTTGCCCGAGGCGAGGACGAGGTCCTCCGGCGACACGTCCGTGCCGGTGCGGGCGTGGAGCAGGCGGTCCGGGGTGGCGCGGTCCTCGGGCGGCCGGGATGCGGCGGGCTCTGACGTCGACATGTTCTCTGCTCCTAGGGTCCGGATCGCTGGTGCGGCCCCGGTGCTGAAAAACGGGTCCGGTATCACCATTCCCCGCGGGAGCGCGGCGTGCATCCGGAGAGCGCGAACCCGGCCCCGCCGGACCCCGGGCACCCCGTTCGGACGCTCACCGATGTCGCGTCGCCGTACCCCGGGTCACGGTGGAGACACGTGTCCCTGCGAATGACAGGAGCTTTACCCATGCGCACACGTGTGACTGCCGCGGCCGGCCTGGCCTGTGCCGCCCTGCTGGCCTTCGCCGGTACGGCGAGCGCGAACGACGGCCCCGTCGGTATCGCCACCGACAGCCCCGGCGTCCTCTCCGGCAACGTCATCCAGATCCCGATCGACATCAACGCCAACGTCTGCGGTAACTCGATCAACGTGATCGGGCTGCTCAACCCCGCGTTCGGCAACAAGTGCGTGATCAAGGACTGACGTACCGGTCGTACGGCCCGCCGGCGGTGGCCCGCGAAGCATCGCTGGCC